>JBIKPM010000029.1:0-12814 GCA_044357435.1 Flavobacterium sp.
GCTGCACGTCAGTTTCATTGTCCTGACGATTTAGAATTCCACCAAAAACTTTCGGATGTAACGTTTTTACTCTTCCGCCAAGGATGGATGGATAGGAAGTAACATCTTCAACGGGAACAACCGGAATGCCTAGATTTTTGATAAATTCTTCGGTGCCTCCAGTAGAGTAAAAGATAACATTTTGCTCGTGTAATTTTTTTATGATTGGTTCCAAACCATCTTTTGAAAAGACCGAAATTAAAGCAGATTTGATTGTTTTTGTTGTATTCATTGTGTAGTTAGAATTTTATGCTGCAAAAGTAGTTTTTTTGTATAAAAATGCAATGGTATTGTTTAACAATATTTTAAAAATGGGAACAAATTTCCAAGTATAATTTCATTAGGTTCTTGAAAAATAATTCCTGAATTTTACAATAACACAAATTATGGATTTATGTTAATTTATTTTCGATTGTTGAAAGAGAGTTTTCGCTTTGCAATGAATGCCTTGCGAAACAATAAATTGCGAACCCTTCTATCGTTGCTTGGTGTAACTATTGGGATATTTTCAATTATTGCCGTGCTGGCCGCTGTAGATTCCTTGAACAGAAAAATCACTAAGGATTTGAGTAGTTTAGATAAAAACACCATTTACTTGATGAAGATGTCCTTCGGGCCCTCTGCGATTCCGCAATGGAAGAGGGAGCAGTTTCCCAATGTAAAATATGATGAATATATTTATTTGAAGGGCGCCATGACCCATACGGCGCAATTAGGTTATCAAATATTCACCAAAAGGGAATCCATTAAATTTGAGTCCAAAATTGCCAGTGATGTTACTATTATTCCGGTTTCGCATGAGTTTATCGATATTCAAGGACTTGAATTTGAAAAGGGTAGATTTTATACTGAATCTGAGGCCAATTCTGCAGCCAGAGTCATTGTTATAGGCGATGAAATTGCAAAATCATTATTTGATGAGGCAAACCCCATCGGTAAAAAAGTACGTTTGTATGGGCAGCGATTTACGGTAATTGGGGTTCTGACAAAGCAGGGGGCAAGGTTATTTGGGAACAGTAACGACACCTCTGCTTATATCCCCGTTAATTTTGTCAGACAATTGTATGGCGATAATAACAAAGCATTAATAAATGTGGTTATTTTAAAGCCTCAAAAAGGGGTAGATATCGAGGCTTATAAGGCTGAAATCACACAAAAATTAAGAAACTTTCGTGGATTGAAATCGGGGACAATTGATAATTTTTTTATTAATGTTTTCTCGGGGTTTACGGATTTGATAGACGGAATCATTTCCCAAATGAATGTCGTGGGTTGGATAATTAGCGGATTTTCGCTTCTTGTGGGCGGTTTTGGAATTGCTAATATTATGTTTGTTTCCGTAAAAGAGCGAACAAATCTCATAGGAATCCAAAAGTCATTGGGAGCCAAAAACAAATTTATACTGTTTCAGTTTTTGTTCGAAGCCATTATTCTCTCTGTAATAGGCGGAATAATTGGGTTATTCTTAGTTTGGGCCATTGCCTTGGTTTTGACTAAGGTGTTGGATTTTGAGTTTGTTTTGAGTATGGCAAATATTGTTTTAGGGACTGGATTGGCCGCGACGATTGGATTGATATCGGGAATTCTCCCTGCGATTACGGCTTCCAAATTAGATCCCGTGGATGCGATAAGAACTGGGATGTAGTCTGCTTAAAACGATAAAATCCCGATTGCTCGGGATTTTTTGCTTTATCTAATACTATTGTTTTGTATCAAATCGAGGTACAAATTAATCTTGTCTTTCAATTCTTTTCGTGGTGTGATGAAATCCAAAAAACCATGCTCAAGTACAAATTCGGCAGTTTGAAAGCCTTCCGGTAAATCTTTTCCGGTGGTGTCTTTTACTACTCGCGGACCTGCAAAACCAATTAATGCACCAGGCTCAGAAATATTCACATCACCAAGCATCGCATAAGAAGCAGTTGTTCCTCCGGTTGTTGGGTCGGTGCATAAAGAAATATAGGGTATTTTTGCTTCGGCCAATTGCGCCAGTTTTACCGATGTTTTTGCCAATTGCATCAACGAATACGCCGCTTCCATCATTCTGGCTCCGCCTGATTTTGATATCATTACAAACGGAATATTGTTTTTGATGGAATGGTTAATTCCGCGAGCTATTTTTTCACCCACCACAGCACCCATCGAACCGCCAATAAAGGCAAAGTCCATGCAGCAAACTACCAAATCTCTCCCTTTTGATTTCCCAACGCCAGTGCGAACCGCATCTTTCAATTTGGTTTTAGCCATGACGTCCCTTAAACGGTCGGAATATTTTTTGGTGTCAACAAAATGTAGTGGATCTTTTGATGTCATATTGGCATCTAATTCCACAAATTCATTGTTGTCAAACAAAATTTCAAAATATTCAGCACTGCCAATTCTAACATGAAAATCATCTTCTGGGCTAACCCATAGATTACGGGCTAATTCATCGGCATCAATAATTTTTCCGGTAGGGGATTTGTACCAAAGCCCTTTTGGAACGTCCATTTTGTCTTCGGTCGCCGTTGTAATTCCTTTTTCTGTTCTTTTAAACCAAGCCATCTTTATTATTTTAGATTGCAGATTTTAGAATTTAGATTTCGCTAGGAATTCTAAAATCTAAATTCTAAAATTATAGGGTATTCACGTTATTCAAGTCAGCAAAAGCTTGTTCTAGTCTGGTGTTGAAAGTACTTTCGCCTTCACGCAACCATCTTCTTGGGTCGTAATATTTTTTGTTTGGAGCGTCAGCACCAGTTGGGTTTCCAATTTGAGATTTTAGATACTCAATGTTGTTTACCATGAAGTCACGAATACCCTCTGTAAAGGCAAATTGTAAATCAGTGTCAATGTTCATTTTTACAACACCATAGCTAATTCCTTCTCTGATTTCTTCAAGTGTAGAACCAGAACCACCGTGAAAAACGAAATCAACAGGATTGTGTCCAGTATTGAATTTTTGTTGAACGTAATCTTGAGAATTTTTCAATATTTTTGGAGTCAGTTTTACATTTCCTGGTTTGTAAACCCCGTGAACATTTCCAAAAGAAGCTGCGATTGTAAATCTAGGGCTTACTTTTAATAATTCTTCGTAAGCATAAGATACTTCGGAAGGTTGGGTATATAATTTTGAGCTATCCACGTCTGAATTGTCAACACCATCTTCTTCTCCACCCGTGATTCCAAGCTCGATTTCTAATGTCATTCCCATTTTGCTCATTCTGGCTAAATATCCCTTACAGATTTCGATGTTTTCCTCAATAGGCTCTTCTGATAAGTCAATCATATGAGAACTATATAATGGTTTTCCAGTTGCTGCAAAATGTTTTTCAGAAGCATCTAATAAACCATCTATCCAAGGCAATAATTTTTTTGCACAGTGATCGGTGTGTAAAATTACAGTTGCACCATAGGCTTCAGCCAAGGTATGGATATGCAAAGCACCTGCTATTCCGCCTGCGATTGCTGCTTTCTCACCTACATTAGATAGTCCTTTTCCGGCATTAAACTGTGCTCCTCCGTTTGAAAATTGGATAATAACGGGTGCTTTCAATTTTGCAGCAGTTTCAAGAACACCATTAATTGTGCTTGAACCTATAACATTCACGGCAGGAAGAGCAAACCCCTTTTCTTTAGCATAGTTAAAAATTTCTTGTACTTGATCTCCTGTAGCTACGCCTGGTTTGATATTATGTGTCATTGTAATTCTTGTTAGATTAGTTTATTAGTTTGCAAAAATAAGAATTAATTGTAATTAGAAGGGATAATTTATTCCAAAATTTAAAACGGTATGAGCAAAATTATAGTCTTTAAACCATCGCTTGCCAATTTCACTCGCTGGATTATAGGTCTTAAATCCAAAATCAAATCGAACAACAAAGAAGCTTAAATCATACCGCAATCCGAATCCGGAGCCTAATGCTATTTCTTTTATGTCTTTCAGATTTTTAAAAGTTGATTTTTCGTCAACCACATTATCCAGTACATTCCATATATTGCCGGCATCTGCGAATAGTGCCCCTTTTAGAGGACCCAGTATTTTAAATCTAAATTCTCCGCTGCAGGCAATTTTCATATTTGCCTCATTGAAATCATTTACCGCACCACTGCTTCCCGGGCCCAAACTATAGGGTTGCCAAGCTCTATTGTCGTTTGAACCTCCAGAAAAATAACTTCTTGAAAAAGGAATGTTGTTTGAATTTCCAAAAGGAATCGCAATGCCAAAAAAGGTTCTAACGGCAAGCACCTTTTCTTTGGATAAATCCCAGTGTTTGATATAGTCAAATTCTGTTTTTATATATTCTGAATATTCCAAATTGAAAATTTCATAATAGCCATTCTGTTTTTTCTTCATATTTGTCCCGTTTGTAATCAATGACAAAATGGAGCCTGCTGATTCTATTTTTGTCTTAAAAAGATAAAACGTATTGTCTTGAAAATCGGTTTTGGTTGTTTTTGTGAAGGTATAACTGGTGGCCAGAATAAAATCGTTTTCCGTAAGTCTGACTCTTCGTTCTTCATTGCTTTTTATGGTTTCATAGTTTTTATCCGCTGGCGATAAGCTTGTGTTTCCAGATAATACATCATTGGTAAATCCAGCAGTTCCTTCCTCAATTTTCAAATCCCCATTTGTGTCAAAATAAGAGGGATTTAAATTGTAGACTTTCCCGATTTCGTTCAAGGCATTATAGGAAGTGCCATAAACATTGAAATAATTTTCAGGATTTAGGTTTCGTACAAATTGAGCGTTAACAAGATCAAGATGAGCCGTGTTATTTTTTTTAGGGGTCCAAATATAAGACAAAGAGCCCGTGAAATTTTCTTTATCCAAACCAACATTTTTTTGGGTAGATAACCCCGCGGCGATTAGCGTTGAGGGAATCATACTTTTGGGAATGATTCTTTCCGTGGGGAAAGGCATAAAAATCCTCGGAAAATTTAATTTTAGATCAATTCCATATTCTGAAACATTAAAGAAATTATTTTTTGGATTTGCCAAATCTTTGGAAGAACCAATAGTTCCCCGTGCAGCAATTTCAAAAGTTTCGGCACCATTAAAAATATTTCTTATAGACAGTGAGGCGGACCCTCCAACACCAACATCTTGAATGTTCGAATGGGTCAAATCGAAAGAGCTTCCAAAACTAAATTTTTTGCGAGGGGTCAGATATATTTTTGCAATCAAAGAGTGGGCAGTCGTGTCTCTTTTGTCCACTTCATATTGTATGGCCGGGTAATTGAAAATTTTAAGGTTGTTTAAATATCGCGAGGTTAAAACGGTTTTATTGTCGGCAAATAAACCTCCCTTTGTAATAAAAACAGCGTCGGTTATGGCTCGTGGTTTGTACTTCAATTTGTTGTGGCTGTACAAATGGAAATTCTTGTAGGAAGTGCTATCGGAGATTTTGTTGTTATTGGTGGGCGAGTAATCAGTGTAAATATTCACATCGCTTATCTTGTATATTTTGAAAGGTTGGGTTTTAGTGGAATCGTTTTCTTGATAGGAATAGTCGTTTATCATCAAATTCACATTCGCCTTATTCTCCTTGTTAATGGTATCGATGTCAAAAGTCACATTATTAGGCTGAAAATGGTACACACCATTGTTTCTAAAATAGTCTGAAATCCTATTTTTCTCTGTATCAAAATAGGCTGTATTGTATTGTTTCCCAGATTTTAGAAGACAGTTTGATTTTGTTGCCTGAAACATCGAGTCTAAAACCGGCGTCTGTATCGTTGTTTTCAAAGAATCTAAAAAATAGGGCTTTCCAGTAGTTACGGTATATTTTATTTTGGCTTTTTTAGCGCTTAAAGTATCTGATTTATAAGTTGCTTTTACATTAAAAAAGCCATCGTTAAAATAATAGTATTTCAGTCGAAGTACTGATTTATTTGTTTTCACGGTGTCAATAATAACGGGTGGTTCACCAGTTTTTTTCAAGAAATCATGAATGCCGTGGTACCAAAAAGATTTCCCAAGCCGATCAACTTGTTTTGCGGAAAGCCATTTCGATTTTCGTTTGTATTTTCTGGGATTATTGGCAAATTTGGCTTGGTAAGTAGAGTCTGGATTTGGCTTGGCAAGGTTAAATAAATTCAACCGTAAGTGAAAGCCAAAAATACTGCTGTTTGGTTTTTGATAGAGTTGATTAACGACATTTTCATCTTTACTGGTTTTGCCATTTACCAAAATTTTATTTTTAGTCAGGAGGTATTTGCCGTTTGGAACTCGTTTCACGGTATTACATGCCGCGATTATAGTTGCAATTAGAATAAATGCTGCTATTTTTGTGCTAATCTTTTTCAAGTGTTCGAAAATATTTAATTCAAAAGTACATTATTTTATGCTTAGTAAAAACCAAATAAAACTTATAACGAGTTTACAGCAAAAAAAACAGCGATTTGCCAATCAATTGTTTTTTGCCGAAGGCATAAAGGTAATTCAAGAATTAGTAGAATCAAATTTTGAATTGGTTCATTTGTACACCACCCAAAACGATTTTGAGGAAGTTTCGGAGGACAAAAAAACCTTAATTTCCGAAAACGAATTGAAAAAAATTAGCGCTTTGTCAACGCAAAATTCTTGTTTGGCAGTTTTTAGAATTCAAGCCGATACAAAAATAATCGAATCAGGATTAATTCTCGCTCTTGATTCCATCCGTGATCCAGGAAATTTAGGGACCATATTGCGATTATGCGATTGGTTTGGGATTAATCAAATAGTCTGCTCCAAGGATGCTGTCGATATTTATAATCCAAAAGTGGTTCAGGCCACAATGGGTTCTATCGCAAGGGTGAATGTAAATTATATTGATTTGGAAAATTTTATTGGTCAAACCCATTTACCCGTTTTTGGCACTTTTATGGAGGGGAGTATTGTTTATAAAACGGATTTACCCCAAGAAGGAATTATTGTTATGGGCAACGAAGCCAATGGAATTTCTCCAGAACTTGAAAAATTAATTAAAAATAGGTTGACAATTCCTCGATTTGGTTCCCTTCAAAAAACAGAAAGTTTAAATGTTGCCACAGCCACAGCAATCATTTTGAGTGAGTTTCGTAGAGGATAGTGGTAGAGTTTGGTGTTCAGGTTTTCAAAAGAGAAACGAAACGGAATGTTTTTTTAGTGAAAAGTGAAATTAATGAAAATAGCTCTGGTTTTCAATGATTCTATATTGCCTGTCCAAGGACTATCAGGGTCATTATCGCGAATTAATTCATCGTTAAGTCCAAAAACGCCTCTGATAGAAGGAGAGAAAATAAAATATTCCGAAAAGAAATCGATACCAAGACCCAACTCATAATTTTGAGTCCAAGGCTTTACCCTAAAGCGTTGTTGTAGATTGTCATCTTTTGATTTTGAATTACTCGATAAATTCAAGGTAGTAGATATTCCACCTAATATATAGGGTCTGATATTTCCCGTTCTTAAAGCTAAAAATTTTAGCAATAAGGGGAAATGAAGGTTAGTGCTGCTTACTTCTCGGAGTTTGTCTGATGATGTTGGTGTTGTTGAAAAATAACTTTCAGGATATTGTAAATCCCTTTTTGTATAGTAAAGACCTGGTTCAAATCGCAAACTCACGTATTCTTGAAGCTTTAAATCGGCTACAAGTCCTACATTGAATCCAGTGCTTTTTTTTATGAGAATATCTTCACCAACTGTTTTGTAATCAATTTTGAAATCATAGGAATTAAAACCTAAGTAAAAACCAAAATAAACCCTTTGTTTTTGAAAATTTTCCAGATTGATAATAGGGTCTTTACTAAACATGCTTTTAGTAAATTGAGCGTGTCCTTTTATAGTTAGGGTCAATATAAGTAAGACAACTATTTTTTTCATATGTAAGCTAACTATTTTCAATACTATTTTTTGGTCGCCGAATAAATAGTGGCAACCCCGAATGTTTGAGGCATGGCCTTAACATCTATAAACCCAATTTTTCTCAAAATATTGTTCAAAGCTTCGCCATAAGGAAAAGCGGCTGCCGATTCTGAAAGATAGCCATAGGCAACATCATCCTTAGAGAATAATTTTCCTATAATAGGCAATATTTTTTTACTGTAAAAAGTATAGCCCTGCTTGTAGGGGGTTTTGTCTGGCACCGAAGTTTCAAGGATAACAAATACGCCGTTTGGTTTTAATACCCTTAAAATTTCCGCCAATCCTTTTTCTAGATTTTCGAAATTTCTGACGCCAAATGCCACTGTAATTGCATCGAAAAAACTGTCCTCAAACGGCATTTCTTCTGAATCAGCCAAAACCATTTCTATAGTATTGGACAAGTTTTTATCTTGAATTTTTTTCTTCCCCACTTCAAGCATTCCTGCCGAAATATCTAATCCAATGATTTTAGGGGCGTTTGTTTGTGCCATCAAAATGGCCAGGTCGCCCGTTCCCGTGGCGATGTCCAAAATGGTTTTGGGGTTTGATTGGGTGACAATTTGCAACACCTTTTTACGCCATTTTATATCTATTCCAAAAGAAATAACCCGATTAAGATGGTCGTAATTTCCGGAAATGGTGTCAAACATTTGTGCTATTTGTTCTTTCTTGCTTAGGGTTGAATTTTTATAAGGCGTTATGGTTTTTGACATTTTTCAGAAATTTGAGGCAAAGGTAGCCTAGATTTTTGGATTTTGACTTTATTTTTTCCGGACAAATGTTTGAAAAGTATAATCAAAAAGATGTCTTTCGTCTTTTGGATGAAACGTCTCGGAGGATAACTCCCAAATTTCAGGATCTATTTTTGGGAAATAGACATCTGCATCAAAAGAATGATGCACCCGTGTGATGTCAAGCTGGTCGGCAAAAGAAATAGATTGTTGATAAATTTCGCCACCACCTATAATATATAGGTTTTCATTAATTGGACAAACGGAGATGGCTTTTTCTATATTTTGAACTACGATACAGCCTTCGTACTCGAAATCATTTTGTCGTGTAATAATTACGTGAGTCCTATTAGGTAAAGGTTTTAGGAAGCTTTCAAAGGTTTTCCTTCCCATTATGATATGGTGGCCTGAGGTGATTTCCTTGAAACGCTTGAAATCATTGGGCAAATGCCAAAGTAAATCATTGTTTTTTCCTAGCGCATTATTTTCGGCTACAGCCGCAATCATGATAACCATATTTTATTGAGGTTTGGATTAGCTTTCGTTATTTGTCTTCGTTTGCAATTGGTCTATTTTTTTCTGTTGTAAAGCCATAAGTCTTTCTATTTGCTCTCTTTCCCAATCTTTATTCATAAAACGGTCGGTAATGTATACTTTTATGAAATGTAGGATAAACAAGAAAAACCATAGTGTGATTACCCAAGTAGACCAATTCGAAGTAAAGCCAAAAACCAAAAAATGGTTGGCAATGAATAAAAATATACTTCCCAACAAGAACAAAACAAAATGAAAATAGAGCCTCTTTTTTTGGTTTATTCTTTTTCTGGCATATTCGTAGAGTTCGTGTTGTTCTTTTTCCATTTACCCGAATTTTGATTATAAAGATAAAATTTATTTTGAAAAGTCACCATTTTTAATCTGTCATTATTTAAGGAGAAAACGTTTTCTGTTTTTGAATATAAAAAAAATAACCAATTATTATTAGGAATATGACCAAAAATTAAGAAAGATTTTGACATACTCCTAAAACTTCATCTTAGATGTTGAAATTTAAAATATCTAGGCTACCTTTGCCCCATAATTCTAAAAATGAAATAGTTATGTCTATAAAGAAACAATTTGTTAAAACAAAACCAGTTTGTAAAGTTACATTTTCAGTAGAAGCAAAAGAGGCAATCACAGCTTCAGTTGTGGGAGATTTCAACAATTGGGACCAGAAAGAGGGAGAATTGTCTAAACTGAAAAACGGTACTTTCAAAGGTGTTTTTGATATGCCAAAAGATGCTTCTTACGAATTTAAGTATGTAATTGACGGAAATTTCGTGAATGAGCCAGAAGCCGATTCGTTCAAATGGAATGAATTTGCAGGAACAGAAAATGGTGTTTTAGACGTTTAATCATAAGTAAAAATTCCGCTGCAAAGCGGATTTTTTGTTTTTATGATGATAATGAGTGGCGCATTGGTAGCAAAAAAGCGGTTCGTTATTCCTATAATCCAACTTTTATTTTTTCTATTGTCGCAGCGTATTCTGAATCAGACAGCGTGATTTTTTGTGGGTTCATTTCAAAAACACCTCCAAAACCATAACCGTCTTTATATTTAGGGACTACGTGCATGTGTAAATGCGATATGGTATCTGCATAAGAACCGTAGTTAATTTTATCGGGGTTAAATGCTGACGCAATCGCTTTGGCTGTTTTTGCCACATCGCGCATGAAGGCATTTCGTTGTTCGTCATTCAATTCGTGAAACTCCACCGCATGGTCTTTATAGACCACATTGCAGCGACCCATATGGGATTGCTCTTTGAACAAGAATAGTTGTGATACTTCTAAATCACAGATTTTAATCATTAAGCGATGTAATGTTTCGTTGTTTTGACAATACAAACATTCTGAAGCAGGTGTTGGCATACTAGTTTTTTTATGTAAATAATTGATTTTTATTTGCGAAAGAATTCCATGAGATAAAGAAAGTGAGGTACTATTGGTTGGTAATCTTAAAATCACACCGCAACACTTCCTTTTATCAAGGCGTGTGGTTCATACCCTTCGAGGGTAAAATCTTCAAAAGTAAAATCAAAAATGTTTTTTATGGCAGGATTCAAAATCATTTTTGGCAATGGTTTTGGTTCTCGTGACAATTGTAATTCCATTTGCTCAAAATGGTTGTTGTAAATGTGCGCATCACCAAATGTATGAATGAATTCGCCTACTCCCAACTCGCAAACTTGGGCAATCATCATGGTAAATAAGGCATAGGAAGCAATGTTGAAAGGGACGCCAAGGAAAATATCGGCACTTCGCTGGTACAATTGGCAAGACAATTTTCCGTCGGAAACATAGAATTGGAAGAAGGCATGGCAAGGCGGTAAAGCTGCTTTGTTATTGGCCACATTTTCCGAAAATGATTTTGAATTATCCGGTAAAACACTTGGATTCCAAGCCGAAACTAACATTCTACGGCTGTTTGGGTTGGTTTTTAGTTCGTTGATAAGCTCAGTGATTTGGTCAATTTCCTCACTATTCCAGTTGCGCCATTGATGTCCGTAAACAGGACCCAAATTACCATTTTCATCAGCCCAGGCATCCCAGATTTTTACGCCGTTTTCTTGAAGGTATTTAATATTGGTATCCCCTTTCAAGAACCAAAGCAATTCGTATATTATTGATTTAAGGTGTAATTTTTTGGTTGTCACCATTGGAAAACCCTCTGCCAAATCAAATCGCATTTGGTAACCAAACACACTCTTTGTTCCCGTCCCAGTTCGATCTCCTTTTTGATTTCCGCTTTCTAAAACGTGTTTAACTAAATCTAGGTATTGTTTCATGTCGTTGAAAAGAACGAAGCAATTTCTTCGTTTTTTAGGTTAAAGGTTTATGGGTTTGATAGGTAAGCTTTCTTAAATCTTTTGTCTGAAAATTATCTTTTTGAAATCTCATCTCTAATTTTAGCCGCTTTTTCATAATCTTCATGCAAAACTGCCTCATCCAATAATTCGTTCAATTCCTGAAGGCTATGTTTTGAATAGGTTTTTCCGGACTGATTGCTTTCTTCCTGACCGCTAAAAGTTTGGGGATTCGAAAGTATATCGTCAATTTCTTGTGATTCCTTGTCGGTTTCCAATGAATTGTTTTTCAAATAGATTCCTGCTTTGTCCAGAATATTTTTATAAGTAAAAATAGGAGCATTAAACCGCAATGCCAATGCAATGGCATCAGAGGTTCTGGCATCTATTATTTCCTCGATTTTATCTCTTTCGCAAATAATGCTTGAATAAAAAACACCATCTACCAACTTATGAATAATTACTTGTTTTACTACAATGTCAAAACGATCCGCAAAATTCTTGAATAAATCATGCGTCAAGGGACGAGGCGGTTTTATTTCTTTTTCTAAGGCAATCGCTATAGATTGAGCTTCGAAAGCACCTATGACGATAGGCAATTTTCTTTCGCCGTCAACCTCATTCAAAATCAGTGCATACGCTCCGTTTTGGGTTTGACTGTAGGATATTCCTTTTATGGATAATTTAACTAAGCTCATGGTTGAAGAATTGAAAAGCACCCAGTGCCTTTTTATGGTTTATTATTTTTAATGAAAAATAAAATGCAATTTTAATCAAAAAACACGAAACAAAAAAGCTGCCTTAAGCAAAGGTACGATTATCTTGTTTGAAGGCAACACTATTTTTGGACAGAATTCTAAAATTAAGAATGGGACGATTTAAATGCTTTCAATTTTTCGATTAATCGAGGCACAACATCAAAGGCATCTCCTACGACTCCATAATCGGCTACCTTAAAAAAGGGGGCTTCTGGGTCGGTATTGATGACCACTTTTACTTTTGAGGCGTTAATTCCGGCAATATGTTGAATCGCTCCCGAAATGCCTATGGCAATGTACAAATTTGCGGCAACGGGTTTTCCTGTTTGCCCCACGTGTTCTCCATGAGGTCTCCAGTCTAAATCGGATACGGGTTTTGAACAGGCAGTGGCAGCACCAAGAACCTCGGCTAACTCTTCAATCATTCCCCAATTTTCGGGGCCCTTTAAGCCACGACCTCCAGAAACTACGATGTCGGCATCAGCCAAAGAAACTTTTCCGGTGACTTTTTCTATGGACTCTATTTTTACATTGAAATCATTTTCTCCAAGGGTTGGATTGAAATCTTCC
>JBIKPM010000211.1:0-4379 GCA_044357435.1 Flavobacterium sp.
TGTCAATCATCCATTTACCCGAAAGTCCGTATTTGAATTTGTTATCGTCAAAACCATAGGCCGTATAGCCTTGCAAACGCCAAGTATCATTCGGTCCATAATACGTTCTTCCTCCCACTCTCAATCGAACACCTTCCACTTCATTTATCCCGAATGTCGAAAAAATAGGCCCAAAATCAAAATGCCCAAATTGTATGTAACCACTTCCAAGTATCGAAACTAAATTATACAATTGCTTGAATTTTTTGACAGTTTTCAAGGTGTCAAGCATTTTATACACCCCAGCTTCGTCTTTGCTCAAATTTTCAAATCGGTTTTCATGCCAATATTCATCTGACTTTTTATAAACCTCGTCATCGTTATAGTTGATTTCCTCTTTGTAAAAAGAAGCGGGTTTTTCCTTGTTGAATTGATGGTTTTGATAGAGTGTGGTTCGCTTGCCATAAACCCCTTTTGACTTTTCTTTTTTGTTTAAGGCAAAATCGGACATCATATAATCCTTGGTCAAAAGAAAAACGGAATCATTCAACACCTCAAATTCCTGTTCAATATAAATATCTTTTACCCAGTTTATATTGGCGCTTTTGGTAACCGCCATATTGATATTTTTAATGGCGTAAGTTGTATCGTTTACCCAAAAATCCCCTTTGAAAGTTAATTCATTTTTACGCCTTGGGTAAAACAAAATATTGTAGCACCATTTTTTATCAATGAAGGCACTGTCCCTCAAGACATAATTATAAACATCAATTCCTGTTTTTGATAACGGACTGGTAAAACTCTTATCGAAAAAATTGAGGTGATTGTCATAAATATCATACTCCGAATATAAATCTTTTACAAACGACAAGATTTGCTGGTTGTCACCAAACCCGGAATTTTTATTGGCCTTCAATTTTTCTTTTATTTTATTCAATTTATTGTCCCCATATACGTCCGACAATGATTCGTTTATAAAAATCGGCAAATACGTTTTTCCTGTAATTCTTGATGTATCGACTTGTTTAAAAATAAATTCCATCCCTTTGAAAAGCTTGTTTTTCATAAAAGCGCTATCAATGGTATTCATGTCAAACTCTACTTTTTCATACTTTTCCATTTGGTATTGGTCAAATAAATGGAGTCCATTTTTGCGTTTTCTTTCCCAAATTTTTCTAAGAATATCAAGTGCCGGATTGTTCTTTTTAGAAGTTTTACCTCCAAAAACAACCACTTCCTTTAGGGTTTCCATTTCGTTTAGTTGAACCACTAAGTTATAATTGACCGATTTTTCCAAGGTAATTTCCCTATCAGAAAAACCAACCGAAGTTATTACCAAAGTTTTATAGCTCTTTTGGGATTCCAGATAAAAACGACCGTCTTCATTAGAGACAACGCCTTCATTCGAACCCTTGAAAATTACGTTTGCAAAAGGAATAGGTTGTTTCGACTTGTCTACAATTGTACCACTCACTTTTGTCTGTGCAAAAAATGTGGTAATTATAAACAGGAAAACAAGCTGAAAGAATCTATTTTTTTTCATAATCAAAAAAAAACTTCATCAGAAAATCTTGATGAAGTTTCAAATATAGTTATTTATAATTGTCAATTGAAAATTGCAATTATCAATTATCTTATTTTTTATAAAGTACTTTTTTTACCGCTTTTACAACATCGGCGGCATCTGGCAACCATTCTTTAAGCAATACCGGTGAATAGGGTGCAGGAGTGTCAGCAGTGGTGATTCTTTGAATTGGAGCATCAAGAAAATCAAAAGCACGTTCTTGTACCATATAGGTAATCTCGGAAGAAACACTTGCAAAAGGCCAAGCCTCTTCAAGAATTACCAATCTATTTGTTTTCTTTACCGAAGTCAAAATCGTTTCATTATCCATGGGACGCACCGTTCTTAAATCGATGATTTCACAAGAAATACCTTCTTTTGCCAATTCATCGGCAGCGATGTAAGCTTCTTTGATGATTTTTCCAAAAGAGACGATGGTTACATCGGTACCTTCCCGCTTCACATCAGCAAGACCAATAGGAATCGTATATTCTCCATCAGGCACCTCTCCTTTGTCTCCGTACATCTGTTCGGATTCCATGAAAATTACGGGGTCATTATCCCGAATCGCTGATTTCAAAAGCCCTTTGGCATCATAAACGTTAGAGGGAACCACCACTTTAAGACCTGGGGTGTTAGCAAACCAATTTTCCAAAGCTTGTGAGTGGGTTGCCCCTAATTGTCCTGCCGAAGCTGTTGGGCCACGAAAAACAATCGGCACATTAAATTGGCCGCCTGTCATTTGACGCATTTTGGCTGCGTTATTTATAATTTGGTCAATACCAACCAAACAGAAATTGAATGTCATGTATTCTACAATCGGTCTACAACCATTCATTGCCGAACCTACCGCGATTCCAGTAAAACCTAGCTCTGCAATAGGGGTATCAATAACTCTCTTTTCGCCAAATTCTGCAAGCATCCCTTTAGAGGCTTTGTAGGCGCCATTATAATCGGCAACCTCTTCACCCATCAAGTAAATAGACTCATCGCGACGCATTTCTTCGCTCATCGCTTCGCAAATTGCCTCTCTAAATTGTATCGTTCTCATATTGTATTGTTGTATTGTGTGATTTTCAAACGGCAAAAATAAATATTTTAAACTACTTAAAAGCATAAATATCTTTAAAATAATTAAGGCATTAGGAAAAACAACTCCTGAAGTTTCCAGAAACTATATCGTTTGCATTCGTATTGACTTTTTCTATCCCAACTGTTTTTATAAAAAGACAGTAAAAATTCGAAACTTAACAATAGAAAGGGGAATTATTAGTTTGCGTATATATTATGCATGCATAGTAAATTATTTCGATTATTTATTCTAATTTTGTGGGACCAATTAAGAAAAAAATTGAACTATGAAAATACTGGTTTGCATCAGCCACGTTCCTGATACTACTTCAAAAATTAATTTCACCAATGGTGATTCGCAATTTGACACTAATGGCGTGCAATTTGTAATCAATCCCAACGACGAATTTGGCTTAACCCGCGCTATTTGGTTTCAAGAACAACAAGGCGCAACGGTTACCGTAGTAAACGTTGGCGGACCAGAAACAGAGCCTACTTTGAGAAAAGCATTGGCCATTGGCGCAAACGAAGCCATTCGTGTGAATGCAACTCCGGCAGACGGATTTTTTGTTGCCAAACAACTTGCCGATGTCATAAAAAATGGCTCATACGATGTCATTATTGCGGGAAAAGAATCATTAGATTACAACGGTGGAATGGTTCCGGGAATGATTGCCGGGATTCTTGGATATAATTTTCTGAATTCTTGCACTGAGATAACAGTAGAAGGCACTAACGTAAAAGCCATCCGCGAAATTGATGGCGGAAGAGAAACCGTTTCAACCACTTTACCCATAATTATTGGTGGACAAAAAGGATTGGTGGAAGAAAAAGATTTACGCATCCCCAACATGAGAGGAATAATGACGGCCAGAGCAAAAACGCTGACTGTCATAGAACCTATTGACGCTTCGGCAAACACCAAAGCCATAAAATTTGAAAAACCAGCTCCAAAATCAGCCGTGAAATTAGTTGCTGCAGATAATTTGGACGAACTAATAAACTTGTTACACAACGAAGCCAAAGTTATATAGTAATCAGTGTTCAGCGTTTAGTATTCAGTGCGCAGCTTGAAACTTTAAACCAGAAACTTTAAACAAAAAATTATGTCAATATTAATATATGCAGAATCCGCAGAGGGAAAATTCAGGAAAGTCGCTTTCGAATTGGCTTCCTATGCCAAAAAAGTAGCCGATTCCTTGGGAACTACAGTTACGGCAGTAACCGTAAATGCAGGAGATGTTTCGGAACTCTCAAAATACGGGGTCGATAAGGTTTTAAAAGTAACCAACGATACGTTAGCTGGCTTTTCCGCAAAAGCGTACGCCGATGTCATTAAACATGCGGCACAAAAAGAAAATGCCAAACTAATTTTACTTTCTTCAACTACTGATAGCATTTATCTTGCCCCTCTTGTCGCCGTTTCGCTAGAAGCGGGATTTGTGTCTAATGTAGTGGGATTGCCTTTGAATACCGCACCGTTTCAAGTAAAAAGAACTGCTTTTTCGAACAAAGCTTTTAATATAACCGAAATAGTAACCGACATAAAGATTCTTGGCCTTGCCAAAAATTCTTATGGAATTTTCGAAAATACGGATGCAATTAATCCTCCTTTGACTGAGGAAGATTTCAATCCAACCCTTGGAGAAAATGATTTCAATGTAAAAATAGAGTCCATAGAAAAAGTCACCGGAAAAGTTTCTTTGGCTGATGCCGACATCGTAGTTTCTGGAGGTCGTGGCTTAAAAGGACCCGAAAACTGGGG
>JBIKPM010000212.1:0-4376 GCA_044357435.1 Flavobacterium sp.
TTCGGGTTTCGAATTGATTTCCATACGAATTTTGGAAGCCGCTTCGTCCATTAAATCGATGGCTTTGTCCGGCAAAAATCGATTGGTAATATAGCGTTGCGATAATTCGACAGCAGCAATAATGGCTTCGTCTTTGATTTGCACTTTATGATGCGTTTCGTATTTTTCTTTGATACCACGAAGGATGGAAATCGCACTTTCGGTATCTGGTTCCTCAATCATAATTTTTTGAAAACGACGTTCGAGTGCTTTGTCTTTCTCGAAATATTTTTGGTATTCATCCAAAGTTGTTGCACCAATGGCACGCAATTCGCCACGAGCCAAAGCCGGTTTCAGGATATTCGCCGCATCCATGGCACCTTCGCCACCTCCGGCACCAACAAGCGTGTGGATTTCGTCAATAAAAAGCACAATGTCGCCTTCTGCTGCCGTCACTTCTTTCACGACTGATTTCAGACGTTCTTCGAATTCTCCTTTGTATTTGGCTCCGGCAATCAAAGCTCCCATATCCAATGAAAACACGATTTTGTCTTTCAGGTTTTCGGGAACGTCGCCGTCCACGATTCGGTGTGCCAAACCTTCGGCAATGGCTGTTTTACCAACTCCGGGTTCACCCACGAGCATTGGGTTATTTTTGGTTCGACGTGTCAAAATTTGCAATACCCTACGGATTTCTTCATCACGGCCAATCACGGGATCGAGTTTGCCGGTTTTTGCTAATTCGTTGAGGTTTTTGGCGTATTTATTTAAAGAGTTGTATGTCTCCTCCGCGGAGGCGGAGGTTACTCTTTCGCCTTTTCGAAGTTCATCGATGGCAGCTTTCAATTCTTTTTCGGTAACGCCTTGGTCTTTCAGAATTTGGGCAACCTTGCTTTTGGAACCAAAAATAGCCAAGATTAAATGTTCGATGGAAACAAATTCGTCGTTCATTTTTTTGGCGATAATTTCCGATTCGTTAAGAGTGGTGTTTGCCGTTCTGGAAAGCATAATTTCGCCACCCGAAACTTTCGGAAAGCTTTGGATGGTGCTGTCTAATATTTGTTCGAACAACGGAACATTTACATTTAGTTTTTTCAAAATAAAAGGAGCCACATTTTCATCGACTTCAAAAATGGCTTTGAAAATGTGTTCGTTTTCTATTTGTTGTTGACCAAAACTCTGTGCCAACTGCTGAGAAAGCTGTATGGCTTCCTGCGATTTGATGGTGAATTTATTGATGTTCATTTTACTTTTAATTTAAAGGTTACTATTTTCCTCACCCTAGCCACGCTAAAGAGCGGAGCCGAAACTGTTTGATTATTTTTAATTTTTAATTCGTAATTTTTAATTGATTAGGATACCTTTGTCAAATAATCGTCAAATGGTATTCCACCACTAAAGTTACGACATTTTGACTGGATATTAGGGGTTTACGAACGACAAAATGACTTAAAAAAATACAAAATGAGTGTGTTCAATTCTATTTTTGGAAAATCAGAAAACCAGAATTCTTCGACAAGTAAAATCAATTGGATTCCGCTGAAAGATTTAGGTCAGTTGAATGAAATTATTGCGATTTCTAATGAAAAACCAGCTATAATTTTCAAGCACAGCACCCGTTGTAGTGTGAGTAGAATGGCGTTGAAACAATTTGAATCTGAGTATGATTTAGAAGATCAAGTAGATGCTTATTTTTTGGATTTATTGGAACATAGAGACATCTCAAATGAAATTGCAAACCGTTTCAATGTGGTGCATCAATCGCCACAATTGTTATTAATTAAAGAAGGAAAATCGGTTTACAATGTTTCCCATAGCGATATAGATGCTGGGGAGTTGAAGGGGAAGTTGTAATATTCCTGATTAAAAATAATTACCGCAAATTCGCAAATTTGATTGGAGTCATTAATTTGCGAATTTGCGGTAATTATTTTTTTGTTTTAAAACGTTTAAAAAGCCAATTTCATCTTTTCTTTAATCTCCGCCAAACAAAGGTTGTTAATACTTCCTTCGTGAGTGTGTTTGGTTGCTTTTGGTGATTGAAATGTTCCGTTTTCCAGTTGTTCTGCAACCGCTTTATAAGCATCTCTAAACGGCATTCCTGTAACCACCATTTCGTTTAAAGTATCAACGGTAAATAGATAATTGTATTTTGGATCGTCCAGAATATGTTCTTTTACCTTTATGTCTTTGATGGAGAAAATCGCAATATCCAAGCACGCTTTCAGGTTTTGAATGGCAGGAAACAACCCTTCTTTCAACAATTGTAAATCTCTGTGATAACCGCTTGGCAAGTTGTTTGTGATTAGTGTAATTTCATAAGGCAAGGCTTGAATCTTGTTGCATTTTCCACGAATCAACTCAAAAACATCTGGGTTTTTCTTATGAGGCATAATGCTGGAACCCGTCGTCAAATGAGCCGGCAAAGTGATAAAATCAAAATTCTGGCTCATATACAAACACACATCCATCGAAAATTTAGCCAAAGTCGCAGCCACGCTGCTCATCGCAAAAGCAACTGTTTTCTCTGATTTTCCACGGCTCATTTGTGCCGCAACCGAATTGAATTTTAAGGTTTCAAAACCTAGTTCTTTGGTTGTATAAGTTCTGTTGATAGGGAAGGAGCTTCCGTATCCCGCAGCAGAACCCAATGGGTTTTGGTCCACTATTTTCAAGGCAGCATTCAACATGGTAATATCGTCAATTAAAGTTTCGGCATAAGCGGAAAACCACATTCCGAATGACGAAGGCATCGCAATTTGCAAATGCGTGTAACCCGGCAACAAAACATTTTGGTGTTTCTCGGCCGATTCCATTAACAAATCGAACACCGTTTTTACCTGGGATTTGAATTCGGTTACTACATCTTTAAGGTATAAATTCACGTCAACCAAAACTTGGTCGTTACGAGAACGGGCAGTGTGGATTTTCTTTCCGGCATCGCCTAGTTTTTCGGTTAGTAGGTATTCAATTTTGGAGTGAACGTCTTCAAAACTATCTTCGATTTCGAATTCGCCTTTTTCGATTTCGATAATAATGTCTTCCAAAGCCAGAACCAAAGAATCTGTTTCTTCTTCTGTCAAAAGCCCAATTTGATTCAACATTTTGGCGTGAGCGATAGACCCCAAAGCATCGTATTTGGCTAGAACTAAATCCAATTCTCGGTCGTTTCCAACGGTGAAATGTTCTATTTGTTTATCGGTTGGTATTCCTTTTTCCCAAAGTTTCATAAGTGTATTTTTTGTGTATTATTGTAGGGACAAGTCGCGACTTGTCCGTACCGTACGATATAATTATTGTTTGAAAAAATCGGTCAATATTTTGATATATAAATCGATTCCATCTTCGATTTCATTGATATATATAAATTCGTCTGCCGAGTGTGATCTCAGGCTTTCACCAGGACCTAATTTTAATGATTGGCAACTAATTACCGATTGATCGGAAAGGGTGGGCGACCCGTAAGTGGTTCTTCCCAAAGCGATTCCGGCTTGCACCAATCCGTGTGAAATAGGTATAGATGAGGCATTCAAATGCATCGAGCGAGGAGTTACTTCAGCAGCTACATTTGCTTTTACAGTTTTTAAAATTTCGGTATTGTTATAACAATCATTCACCCGAATATCGACAACCAAATGACATTCGGCAGGAACTACATTGTGTTGTTTTCCTGCGTTAACTTGGGTTACGGTCATTTTTACGGGACCTAAAACATCCGATATTTTTTCGAATTGATAGGTTTTGAACCATTCAATCACGGGCATTGCATTATAAATGGGATTATCCGGATTGTTGTGCGCAGCGTGACTGGCTGTGCCTTTTACCACAATATCCAATACTAATAATCCTTTTTCGGCCACGGCGAGTTGCATCAATGTAGGTTCGCCGATGATGGCACAATTCAATTCAGGCAAATGTTTCAGTACACTATTTAATCCCAATTTTCCGCTGCTTTCTTCTTCTGCCGAAGCAACCATTACAATATTGTAAGGCAAATTTTCATTGGCATAAAAATGAGTGAAAGTCGCAATTAATGATACTAAACAACCACCAGCATCATTACTTCCCAAACCAAATAATTTACCTTCTTCTACAATCGCTTCAAACGGATTTTTCGTGTAACCTTGGTTGGGTTTCACAGTATCGTGGTGCGAATTGAGTAAAAGAGTAGGTTTGGATTTGTCAAAATATTTATTGAAAGCCCAAATGTTATTGTTTTCTCGTTCGAAAGGGATGTTGTTTTGAGTAAACCAGTTTTCAATTAAAAGTGCTGTTTGATTTTCTTCACTCGAAAAGGAAGGGGTTTCAATTAATGCTTTCAAAAGCGCAATGGCTTCTTGAGTAAGGGTTTCTATGTTCTCCATATTTTATTTTAGCCACGAATTCACGAATTTTTT
>JBIKPM010000213.1:0-4368 GCA_044357435.1 Flavobacterium sp.
AGCATTTGAAGAAGGAAGCGAAACAATGTCCAAGGAAGCTAATTCTCAATTGGCAATTCGTCAAGAGAAGTTTATTCGTGATTTGAAAAATGCACTTTTCCGTGTAGAAAATAAAACGTATGGCGTGTGTAAAGTGACAGGAAAATTAATCAGCAAGGAAAGATTAATGATTGTTCCTCATGCTACAATGAGTATTGAAGCTAAGAACCAGCAACGATAAACAATTAAAATTCCCATTGAAAAATTCCAAATCCCAATAATTTAACAAGTCATTATTGGGATTTGGAATTTAATTTTTAGAATTTACCTATTTTTGCGCCACCAAAATTTTATAAAATGACATTACGAAAAGCTTACCTGATAGTTTTCCTTATCTTACTTGTTGACCAACTTTCTAAAATATACATCAAGACTAATTTCGTTTACGGCGAAAGCGGACAAATTGACATTACGAGTTGGTTCAAAATACTGTTGATAGAAAACGAAGGAATGGCATGGGGAACGGTAATTCCAGGTATTTACGGAAAATTGTTTCTTACCGTTTTTAGACTGGTTGCCGTAACGGGAATTGGCTATTGGCTTTGGGATTCTGTCGAAAGAAAACACAGTTCAAACTATCTTATTGTGGCTATTTCCTTGATTCTTGCAGGTGCTTTTGGCAACATTATTGACTCTGTTTTTTATGGTGTAATTTTCGATGACAGCTACGGTCATTTGGCTACTTTATTTACAGACAAACCTTATGGGACTTGGTTTCACGGTAAAGTGGTCGATATGTTATATTTCCCATTATTTGAAGGAAACTGGCCGGAATGGTTCCCTATTTGGGGTGGACACCATTTTAAATTCTTCAATGCTATTTTCAACATTGCCGATATGGCGATTTCTACAGGCGTTGGGATTTTAATTTTCTTCAATAAGAAGGCGTTTCATGATCATCATTAGAAACTTGGAGATTAGCATACTGACATATCAAAACCGACAAACCGTATTCGGAGTTACGCAATAATCCAGCTTCACGTCGTTTTCAAAAATATCTTCAATGATTTCCTCGGCTTCAAAAAAGGAAAGCCCAATTTTAATGGTTTCTGGCTTGCATTCCGTCAAGAATTTGTCGTAAAATCCTTTGCCATAACCTACACGATGTCCTGCATTGTCAAAAGCCAAAAGCGGCACAAAGACCACATCAATCTTGCTCGTTGGAACTTCCAGTCCATCAACAGGTTCGGGAATATTGTATTGGTTTTTCTTTATTTTGGTGTTGTCCGTCAAAAGAAAATGAACCAAATGACACGTTTCGAAATCGCATTTTGAAATCACAATTTCCTTGTCTTTCCCCGAAAGTAAATGCAATATAAACTCGGTGTTGACTTCTTTATGTTCTGTGATAGGTAGGAAAATATGAAAATAGGTTTTTTCCCAAAAAGGGAGCATGAGCACTTTATTGGCAATAGCCAAACTCATTTCCTCCACATCATTTTCAGAAAGTTGACTGCGTAAGGTTTTGTATTTGATTCGTAATTCTTTTTTATTCATAAAAATTTTGAAAGGATAAAAGTAGTTAATTTACGAATCTCTTTTTGGGTAACCACCTTATTTTGGTATCGAATTTATTAACTTTGTTGTATGAATAACCCAACTCTCGAACTTCAAATTCAGACCTTGCCTGACGGACCTGGCGTATACCAATATTATGACAAGGAAGGAAAGATTTTGTACGTTGGCAAGGCCAAAAATTTAAAAAAAAGGGTTTCCTCCTATTTTAATAAAATACACGATACCGCCAAAACCAATGTTTTGGTCAAAAAGATTGTTGCCATAAAACATATCGTGGTTCCTACCGAAACGGATGCGCTTTTATTGGAAAACAACCTGATAAAAACATTGCAGCCACGGTATAATGTCTTGTTGCGTGATGACAAAAGTTACCCCTGGATTTGCATCAAAAAAGAACCGTTTTCGCGACTATTTTCTACCCGAAAATTAGTCAAGGACGGTTCAGAATATTTTGGGCCCTATACGAGTTTCAAGACTGTGAACACCATTTTGGAATTAATAAAAGAACTGTATCCGCTACGAACTTGTAATTATGATTTGAGTAAAAGCAATATCGAAAGCGGGAAATTTAAGGTCTGTCTGGAATATCACATTGGCAATTGCAAAGGTCCCTGTGAGGGCTTTGAGTCTTTGGAAAATTACCAACGACAAATGGACGCCATTCGCGAAATCCTGAAAGGGAATTTCAAAGAATCAATGAAAAATTTCAAAAAAGTGATGACTGATTTGGCTCGGGATATGCATTTTGAAGAGGCCCAAAAAATAAAAGAAAAAATTGAAATCCTCGAAAATTACCAATCGCGTTCCACAATTGTCAATCCAAAAATCACCAATATCGATGTGTTTTCGATAGTTTCTGACGAAAGTGCCGCCTTTGTAAACTTTCTGCAAATTTCCCACGGTTCGATTATTCGCTCCCACACGATGGAAATTAAAAAGAAACTGGACGAAACAGACGAGGAATTGTTGGAGTTGGCGATTATCGAACTACGTGAGCGTTTTCATTTATTATCGAAAGAAATCGTTGTTCCTTTTAAAGTGGATTTGGGCGAAAACATAAAAGTTACTGTTCCGCAATTGGGAGATAAAAAACAAATTTTGGATTTATCCATTCGTAACGCCAAGTTTTATCGAATAGAGCAATTAAAACAATTGCAAATCGTGGACCCCGATCGTCACGCTAATCGGATTATGGCGCAAATGCAAAAGGATTTGAGATTGCCGGTAGAACCCCGTCACATTGAATGTTTTGACAATTCGAATATTCAGGGAACCAATCCTGTGGCGGCTTGCGTAGTTTTTAAGGATGGTAAACCCAGCAAAAAAGACTACCGTCATTTCAATATAAAAACTGTCGAAGGACCGGATGATTTTGCCTCGATGACCGAAGTTGTGCATCGTCGCTACAAACGATTATTGGAGGAAAACGAGCCTTTGCCACAACTCATCATCATCGATGGAGGAAAAGGACAATTGTCATCAGCGTTGAAAAGTATTGACGAATTAGGGTTGCGCGGAAAAATCACGATAATTGGCATTGCCAAAAGATTGGAAGAATTGTTTTATCCGGGTGATTCTATTCCGTTGTATCTGGACAAAAAATCGGAAACACTAAAAGTAATTCAACAGTTGCGTAATGAGGCGCACCGTTTTGGAATTACTTTTCATCGGGATAAAAGGAGTAAATCGGCGCTCAATTCTTCGATGGAAAGTATTCCGGGAATTGGCGAAAAGACGATGTTGGCGTTGATACAACATTTCAAAAGTGTTAAAAGATTAAAATTGGCAACAGAAAAAGAAATTTCTGCTGTAGTAGGGGTTTCAAAAGCCAAAAAAATTACCGACTTTTACAAGACCAAAAGCTAATAAATGAAAAAGTCTGCTCTATTCGTTTTTCTTTTTTTCAGTTTCCTGTCTTCTTTTTCACAAGACTCTATTAAAAAACCTAAAATAGGACTGGTTTTGAGTGGTGGTGGTGCCAAAGGATTTGCACATATTGGTGTTTTGAAAGTATTGGAACAGGCCGGAGTAAAGATTGATTATATTGGCGGAACTAGCATGGGAGCCGTCGTGGGAGGACTTTATGCTTCAGGATACAGTGCAACTCAAATTGATTCTATTTTTAGAACCATAAACTTTGATAACTTACTTAAAGATTTTACTCCTCGAACATCTAAAAATTTTTATGAAAAAAGAAATGATGAGTTGTATTCATTTGTTTTGCTGTTTAACAAGTTCAAAGTTGGAATTCCTGAAGCACTATCAAAAGGAATGTACAATTACAATTTATTAAGTACCATAACCAGAAGCGTAAGACATATAAGAGATTTCAACGAGTTGAAAATCCCATTTTTGTGCATGGCCACAAATATAGAAACAGGCGAACAAGTCACGCTAAACAAGGGCAATTTAGCTTATGCCATGATTGCAAGTTCCGCATTTCCTACCTTGTTTTCTCCTGTAGAATTAAACGGCATGTTACTGGTAGATGGCGGTGTCGCAAATAATTATCCTATAGAGGAAGTGAGAAAAATGGGTGCCGACATTATTATTGGTGTGGATGTCCAAGACGGTTTATTGAACCGAACAGAACTTAAAGACGCCACCAAAATTTTAGGTCAGGTTACAACGCTTCAGTCCATAGAAAAAATGAAGACGAAAATAACAGATACTGATATTTATATAAAACCGGACATCAAGAGTTTTGGTCTCATATCATTTGATAGGGGACTTGATATTATTGAAAAAGGGGAAGAAGCTTCTTTTGCGGTTTATGAACAATTGAAGAAATACGGAAACAAAGATTACAAA
>JBIKPM010000214.1:0-4363 GCA_044357435.1 Flavobacterium sp.
ACTAAGGTGTCAAGTATAAATCTAAAATCACCTAAAAAATATACAGTTCTCACGATAGGAGATTCTTTTTCAGAACAAAAAGGTTTTGGATATAAAAACTATTTAGCTCAAAAATCAACTATTTCGGTTTTACATTTAGATCGTTTCTTGAGTGGAAATCCTATTGAAACTTTATATGGATTTTTAAATAGTAATGTGTTAGACAAAATAAAGGTCAATTATATTATACTGCAATCTGTAGAAAGGGAATTTGTAACCCGTGGAAAAACTGTAGATCCTACTAAAAAAATAGGTTTAGAATGGATCGAAAATCGAATTAAGGAACACCGTGATAGCCTAAAAGTGACTATGGCTAAAGATGAATTCTTAGGCAATACAATGATTAAATTTCCATTGCAAAACATTCGTTATCTATTGGATGACAACGCTTATGATTCGGATACGTATCGAGTTAAAACCAAAGAAAATTTATTTTCAGTTAATACCAATAATTTATTGTTCCTATCTACAGATTTGTCTAATGTAAAAGTGAATAATGATTTAAAGGCTACTGCTCTACTAAATGACGTATTAAATGACCTGTCAAAAAAACTAAGTATGCGAGGAATCAAACTAATAGTGCTGCCCAGTCCAGATAAATTTGAATTTTATTATGATTATATTATTGATAATAAAAAGTACCCAAGACCCTTATTTTTTGAAAATTTTGAAAAGCTACCGAAAACGTATTTATATATCAATTCGAAGAAAATGCTAAAGAAACAGATGAAAAATCAAAAAGACATCTATTTTTATGACGATACGCATTGGTCACCTTGGGCATCTAAGATAATTGCCAATGAATTGGAGAGAGTGATACGTAAAAAACAGTAGCATTCTATATTCTTTATTATAACAAAAAGAAATAATAATATGTCTTATACTTCAAATTAAGAAGAAAGAACTTTTACGTTTTAAAAATAACAATAAATGAAAATACTTATTACAGGCGCCGCTGGTTTTATTGGAATGCACACTGTTCAAAAAATGGCTGCTTTAGGACATGAAGTTGTTGGATTAGACAACGTGAATGCCTATTATGAAACGGATTTAAAATATGCGCGTTTAGCCGAATTAGGAATCAAAAGGGAGGATTTAGAGTATAATAAAAAAGTAAATGGCAACACAAATATCCAATTTGTTTTATTGGACATTCAAGATGCGGGAAATTTAAACTCCTTGTTTGCTACTCAAAAATTTGATATCGTAATTCATCTTGCAGCTCAGGCTGGCGTGAGGTATTCCATCACGAATCCTAGAGATTATATCGACAGTAATATCATTGGGTTTTACAATATTTTAGAAGCCTGTAGAAATTTTCCGTTGCAGCATCTTGTCTTCGCATCCAGTTCTTCGGTATATGGAAATACCGACATAGTCCCTTTTTCAGAAAATCAAAATACAGATGCTCCGGTGAGCTTTTATGCGGCAACCAAAAAGAGTAATGAAGTTATGGCACATTCCTACTCCGAATTGTATAAAATGAAAATTACAGGATTGCGATTTTTTACGGTTTATGGTCCTTGGGGACGACCTGATATGGCGCCTACTCTATTTGCAAAAGCAGGAATGGAGGGCAAGCCCATAAAGGTATTTAATGAAGGCAATCAAAGCCGTGATTTTACCTACATCGACGATATAGTCCAAGGCATTCAAATCGTGGCACAAAAGCCACCAACGGAAACCAATTTTAAATTGCTTAATATAGGGAACGGAAATCCAGTAAATCTGATGGGATTTGTTAAATTACTGGAAACGTACTTGGGTAAACCGTTTCAATACCAAATGATGTCCGCTCAAAAGGGAGATGTGGTAACCACTTATGCCGATGTTTCTGAAATTGAGAAATTAGGATATAAAGCCACAACACCTTTAGAGTTGGGAATTCCAAAATTTGTGAATTGGTTTTTGGATTATTATAATTTAGGAGGAAAATAATTTTATACATGATCTTCAATTCCTTAAATTTTACTTTATTTTTATCCATAGTTTTTATACTCTATTGGTTTATAACCAACAAAAACTTAAAATTTCAAAATATCCTACTACTCATATCAAGCTATTTTTTTTATGCTTGTTGGGATTGGCGGTTTTTGTTTCTATTAATTTTCTCTACGGTTTTAGATTATTATACTGGGATTAAAATGTCAGATGCCAAAAGTCAAACTAGCAAAAAGTTTTGGTTTTGGTTGAGTATTTCCGTAAATCTTGGTTTTCTCGGGGTTTTTAAATATTACAACTTTTTTGTTGCCTCTTTTGCTGATGCTATTGCTAATTTTGGAATGCAAGTAAATCCGTGGACATTGAAAGTAATCCTTCCAGTTGGAATATCCTTTTATACCTTTCATGGATTATCGTATGTCATCGATATTTATAAAGACCGAATCAAGGCTGAAAAGAATTTTATTGACTACTCGGTTTTTGTTAGTTTTTTTCCGTTGTTGGTAGCTGGACCCATAGAACGAGCCACTCATTTATTACCACAGATTCAGAAAAAAAGAGAATTCGATTTTTCAAAGGCTTTAGATGGATTAAAACAAATTTTGTGGGGACTATTCAAGAAAGTGGTTATAGCTGATAATTGTGCCAAATTTGCTAACCTAATTTTTGATAATTATACGGACTATTCAGGTAGCACATTAGCTTTGGGAGCGGTGTTTTTTGCGTTTCAAATTTATGGTGATTTTTCGGGTTACTCGGATATTGCATTGGGTACGGCACGACTTTTTGGAATAGATTTGTTACGAAATTTTGCTTTTCCATATTTTTCAAGAGATATTGCCGAATTTTGGCGTCGCTGGCACATTTCTCTTTCCACTTGGTTTCGGGATTATTTATATATTCCGTTAGGAGGAAGTAAGGGGGGGACTTGGATGAAAGTCAGAAACACTTTCATTATATTTTTAGTCAGTGGTTTTTGGCATGGAGCCAATTGGACTTTTATTGTTTGGGGTTTGTTGAATGCGGTATTCATACTGCCTTCAATTATTTTTAATACGAATAGAACAAATCTTGATATTGTGGCACAAGGGAAAATATTCCCTAATTTAAAAGAATTATTTTCAATGATTTTTACATTTTCATTGACTGTTTTGGCTTGGATATTTTTTAGATCTACCACTATTGATCAAGCATTAGGCTATATTTCTAGATTATTTTCAAAAACTTTTTTCAGTATTCCTATTTTTGAAAAAGATAAATTTAGTACGCCTATTTTTATTCTTGTAATTTTATTTGTACTTGTGGAATGGATGGGCAGAGAGCAACAATATGCCATAGCCAAATTATTTTCTACTAAGCCTAGAGTTTTTCGATGGACATTTTATTATTTGGTCATACTAATTATTTTCATTTTTGCTGGATCTAATCAGCAGTTTATTTATTTTCAGTTTTAGATATGAAAAAATTCATCAAATATTTTTTGCTTTTTATATCACCAATAGTTTTGTTGTCCTATTTTTTAGATGTGTTCATTTCTATGAATCTTAAAAAATCAAATAGTTTTGCCCAAAAAGAGTTTAGCACTTGGAACGCTATTATTGACGGGAAAGTAAACTCAGATATTCTTATTTATGGGAGTTCAAGAGCATGGGTGCATTTTAATTCACCTATGATGAGCGATAGTTTACAAATACCTACTTACAATTTAGGAATAGATGGTCATAACTTTTGGTTGCAATATTTAAGACATAAAATGGTGTTAGAGCGCAATACAAAACCCAAAGTAATTCTAGTTTCTGTTGATATATTTTCTTTACAAAAAAGAAAAGATTTATACAATTCAGAACAGTTTTTACCGTATATGCTCTGGAATAGGGATATTAAAAATGCTACAAGTAGTTATGAGGGTTTTGTTTCTGCGGATTATCTAATACCACTAATTCGATATTATGGTAAAAAGAAAGAAATAGAAACGGCAATCCGTTTTTTTTCTGGACATTTAAGTAATCCTATATCTAGGGTAAAAGGGTATCAAGGTTTAAATAGAATTTGGAATAAAGATTTCAACAAAGCTAAGTCCTCCATGAAAGGATATGAAGCGAAATTAGATTCCGAAACCATAATTTTATTCGAAAAGTTTCTTGCTGAATGTAAAAAGCAAAACATAAAATTAATTTTTGTGTATGCACCCGAATATATTGAAGGCCAAATTTTCACAAAAAACAGGGGTGAAGTAATCTCTTTATATGCCAACTATAGCCATAAATACAATATTCCGTTTTACGATTATTCTACTGATGCTATTTCCTATCAAAAAAAATATTTTTATAATACCAATCACCTTAACAAAATGGGTGCAGAATTATTTACGGCTAAACTGATA
>JBIKPM010000215.1:0-4251 GCA_044357435.1 Flavobacterium sp.
TGTTGCAAAATATATTCCATTCTATTTTTATTGCTTATTATATAAAAAACAGTATATAATTCACATTCATGGAAATCATTTGGGTAATGAATATAAATCATTAACAGGAATTAAAAAATGGTTTTTTTCTTACTTTATTAAAAAAGCTAGCAGTGGTATAGTACTTTCTAATTCATTAAGAAATAATTTTGAGGGTTTATTAAATCAAGATAAAGTTTTTGTTGTTGAAAATTTTGCTCAAGATGAATTAACCCAAAATTTAGAATTAAATAAATCAAATAATAAATTACAATTACTTTATCTAAGTAATCTAATGGAGGAAAAAGGTATATTAGATTTCTTAGATAGTTTACTATTGTTAAAAAAGGCAAACATTGATTTTACAGCTGATATTGCAGGTAAAATAGAGGATGAATCACAAGTTACAATAAACAATAAACTAGATGAACTTGGCGATTTAGTAAAATACCATGGTGTAGTTTTTGGAAAAAATAAAATAGGTCTTTTGCAAAAATCAAATGTTTTTGTTTTGCCAACTTATTATAAAATGGAAGGTCAACCCATAGCTTTAATAGAAGCTATGGCAACGGGTAACATAATAGTCACAACTAATTTTTCAGGAATTCCTGATATTATTAGTAACACAAACGGATATTTTGTTATGCCTAAAAATCCCAAAAGCATCTTCGATGTATTATTAATTATTAATAATGAATTAAGCAATAATATTAATCATTTTAGTGCGGTAAATGTTGAGTATGTTAAATCTAATTTTACCGAAGCAAAATTTTCTGGAAAAATACTAGAAATTATTAATCAAGTTATTAAAAGCAATGTCTAAAGTACGTTTAGATTTATTTGATTCTAAAAATGGATTAGATAGAGGGGCATCAAAAACAAAAGAAATTTTATGGTATTTCATAAAAGTTTTATTTTTCCTATCTGCTTTGCCGTATACTTCTAACTTTAAAGTAATTCTGTTGCGTCTCTTTGGTGCTAAAATAGGTACAGGATTAGTTTTAAAACCAAGGGTAAATATCCATTTTCCTTGGAAACTAGTGATTGGTGATCATGTTTGGATTGGAGAGGAAGCTTTCCTATTAAACTTTGAAAAGCTTACTATCGGTAATAATGTTTGCATCAGTCAAAGAGCTTTTTTATGCGGTGGAAATCATGATTATAAAGTTCCTTCAATGCCTTATCGCAATGGTATCATAACCCTTCAAGACGGTTGTTGGATTGGAGCAGCCTCATTTATAGGTCCTAATGTAATAATTGGAACAGACACTGTTATTTCGGCAAATTCAGTAGTTACTAAATCATTACCCGAAAATGGTGTTTATAGCGGGAATCCTATTCAATTAATAAAAAATCGCTTGTAATTAATAATAATATTATGCGTGTATCTATAATAACCATTTGCTACAACCGGGAAGCCACTATTGCCAAAGCTATTGAAAGTGTCTTAACACAAGATTATCCCAATGTTGAATACATTATTATTGATGGTAATTCTAATGACGGCACTAAAGCAATTATACAATCGTATGCCGATAAAATTAGCACTTATATATCTGAACCCGATAAAGGCATGTACGATGCACTAAATAAAGGTTTGCAACTAGCAACAGGTGATATTATCGGCCTAATGCATTCGGATGATGAATTTTATGATGCTAAGGTTGTTTCTCAAATTGTAGCCGCTTTTCAAAATAATCCAAATACAGATGGTCTCTATGGTGATGGAATTTATGTCTCCAATGATACTGAGGAACGTATTATCCGAGACCGAATAGGTGGCACTTATAGTCTTGAAAAAGTTAAATCAGGCTGGTTGCCTCTACATCCTACGGTATATTTAAAAAGGTCTGTCATGGAAAAATACGGCTTTTACAATCTTGATTTTAAAATTGCTTCTGACACCGAATTGTTGTTACGCTATTTGTACAAACACCAAATCAAAATGACATATATAAATTCCTATTTTGTAAAAATGAGAATGGGGGGATTAAGCACCAGTCCCAAAAGAGCTTTTGAAGTGTTGCTAGAGGATTACAATATTTATAAGTACCATGGATTAGCCGCTTTTAAAGTGGTATCTCTAAAAAAAATAATTGCTCTAAAACAATATTTAAAAATATAAATTAACAAAATGAACATTACCAAAATATGTTGTATCGGAGCGGGTTATGTGGGTGGTCCCACGATGGCTATTATTGCTCAAAAATGCCCGCACATTCAAGTTACCGTAGTCGATTTAAACACGGAGCGCATTGCTGCCTGGAACGATGAAAATGTAGCTAACATTCCCATTTACGAACCAGGATTGTCCGCGGTAGTAGCCGAAGCGAGAGGCAGAAATTTGTTTTTCTCCACCGAGGTGGAAAAAGCCATTGATGAAGCACAAATGATTTTTATCTCGGTAAACACACCAACTAAAACCTATGGTTCCGGAAAAGGCATGGCGGCCGATTTAAAATACATTGAATTGTGTGCCCGACAAATTGCGGCTATCGCCAAAGACGACAAAATCATCGTCGAAAAATCAACCCTTCCTGTTCGAACGGCAGAAGCCGTAAAAAGTATATTGGACAACACTGGAAATGGGGTACAATTCCAAATCCTCTCCAATCCCGAATTTTTGGCCGAAGGAACGGCGGTACATGATTTATTGCATCCCGACCGAGTATTAATTGGTGGTGACCCCTCGGCTGCGGGACAAAAAGCAGTGCAGGCTTTAGTTGACATTTATGCGAACTGGATACCTGTGGATAAAATTATAACTACCAATCTCTGGTCATCTGAATTGTCTAAACTAACGGCGAATGCTTTTTTAGCCCAACGCATATCCTCCATCAATGCGTTATCCGAATTGTGTGAAGTTACCGGTGCCGATATCAACGAAGTGGCCAAAGCCATTGGAATGGACAGCCGCATCGGTCCAAAATTCCTGAAAGCTTCCGTGGGTTTTGGCGGATCTTGTTTCCAAAAAGACATATTGAATTTGGTATACATCTCTAAGTCGTATGGCTTACACGAAGTCGCCGATTACTGGGAGCAGGTCATCATCATGAACGACCACCAAAAAAGACGCTTTTCGAAAACCATTGTCAAAACCTTATACAATACCGTCTCTGATAAAAAAATAGCCTTCTTGGGATGGGCATTTAAAAAAGACACCAATGACACCCGTGAGTCCGCGGCGATTTATGTGGCTGATGATTTGCTGAACGAGCACGCCAACATTGCGGTATATGATCCTAAAGTATCCCGAAAAAAAGTGCTGTCTGATTTGGATTATTTAGATACCAGAACTCCGGAAGAAAATGCCCAAAAAGTCATGACTTTTGAAGACCCGTATGCGACTTGCGAAAAAGCTCATGCTATTGCTGTACTGACGGAATGGGATGAATTTAGGACCTACGATTGGCAGCGCATTTATGATCACATGCAGAAACCGGCGTTTGTCTTCGATGGAAGAAACTTGCTTGATGGAGCTGCTCTAGAAAAAATGGGGTTTGTTTATCAAGCGATAGGGTCCTAAAAAATAAGAAAAGGAAGGAATCGATGCGAAGCTCAATTGAGGTGTAACCGTTTCAACCTTTTAATGATTTTCTTCAAAAAATGTCAAAAAAATTGCTACTAATCCTACTACTCGCCTGCACAGCCACTGTTTTTTACTATTCCTGGTTGCCGGATCCCAAATTGACCTCCGAAACGTATTTGCCGGTATGGCTGCGCAACTGGAGTAACCTACATTTCAACCTGCGTACCGCCATTCCCTTTCTCGGAATCGGGTTTTTGTTCGAAATGTGGGGGGCAAATCCCGTCCCCAAAAAAAACACCAAAGCAAAGGTGCTTGGGCTACTGTTGCACACAGTCCTCGCCGCCCTCATCGTGAGTGTTGCAGAAGTCGGGCAATACGGCCTTTTAAACCGCCATCCAGATGGCATGGATATTCTGTTTGGGATTTTAGGCAGTGTTTCGGGGGCAGTGGTATATCATATCGTGGGTGCGTTAAAAAAACAAAGCTTCTCGGTTTTTTGAATATTTTGTATAGGCAAATAGGACAAGCACACTCCGACAAGCCTAGTGTGACAGGAGCTTCAGCATTTAGATTGAGTTTACAATTGTCAGTCTGAGCCTGTCGAAGACTATTTGAAAGCACACTTCGACAAGCCTAGTGTGACAGAAGCTTCAGCAGTTAGATAGAGATTACAATTGTCAGACTGAGACAATCGAAGACCATTT
>JBIKPM010000216.1:0-4237 GCA_044357435.1 Flavobacterium sp.
AATTTTATTCGGGAAATAGTCAAGGATTTGGAAGACATAAAAGGGGATTCTAACCAAGCAATGCATACCCTACCGATTGTTTTTGGGGTAAAACGAACCACAAAACTGGTTTTTGTATTGAGTTTAATTCCCATCCTTTGTGTCTTATATTATCTCAATTATTACCTATTTCAGTCGGGATTAATCCTTAGTACCCTTTATGGTTTTAGCTTTATACTGGCGCCGCTTATTTATTTCACCCTTAGAATAGGATCTGCAACCCAAACAAAAGATTTTCACCACCTGAGTACCGTTCTAAAATGGGTGCTATTTTTTGGAATACTTTCGATTGTGGTTATTAGCCTAAACATCAAACACCATGCTTAAAAATAAATTACGCAACTATTCCCTAATTTTAGCTTCGGGTTCGCCAAGACGCCAGCAATTTTTCAAAGATTTAGACTTGGATTTTGAAATCAGACTGAAAGAAATCGAAGAAATTTATCCGCCAGAATTAAAAGCTGAGGAAATCACCAACTATTTGGCCGAATTAAAAGCCAATGCTTTTGAAGGAGAATTAAAAGCTCATGAAATCCTTATCACGAGTGACACTATTGTTTGGCACAAAAATAAAGCCCTAGGCAAACCAAAAGACACGCAAGACGCTATTGCTATTCTAAAATCATTATCGAATACGACTCACGAAGTCATCACATCAGTTTGCTTTAAAACCAATAGCGAAACCAAAATCCTTCACGAAATAACCAAAGTAACTTTCAATGAATTAAGCGAGGATGCTATTCGCTATTATATAGAAAACTACAAACCATTCGACAAAGCTGGTGCTTACGGCATCCAGGAATGGATTGGTTTTGTGGGTGTTTCAAAAATAGAAGGGTCTTATGCCAATGTTATGGGAATGCCCACGGATAAAGTGTATGAGTATTTAAATAATTTAGCCTAAATATAAAGTTATGGAATTTTTAATGATTTCACCGCGGAAGCAAGTTTACCCAAAAAAAAAATTCGCTGTTGCAAAGGGTAATTCCAATCATCGAATACCCCATCGAAAGCATTAATTTCATGGATTAATGGGTTCAAAATAGCCCTATTTTTCCAAAGAAAATGAAAAATAGTATTTAGAAATTCATTTAATTACTACATTTGGTCTTATTGCAAATTAAATTCTCAAAAAATGCAAAAAGCTTTCTTACTTTCTCTAGTTATTTTACTTTTTCCTTTCCAAATAATAAACGCACAAAAACCCCAAAAACCAAATTCAGTTGAAATTTACAATCAGATTAAGAAATTAAATTTTCTGGGTTCAGTACTTTATATCGCCGCACATCCCGATGACGAAAATACCCGTTTGATTTCCTATTTATCGAATGAAACTAAGGCAAGAACCGCTTATTTATCACTGACACGCGGCGATGGAGGTCAAAATTTAATTGGGTCGCAACTAAGGGAGTTATTAGGTGTTATTCGAACGCAAGAACTCATTGAAGCCCGAAAAATAGATGGTGGAGAACAGTTTTTTTCGCGTGCCAATGATTTTGGTTTTTCCAAAAACCCAGAAGAAACCCTACAAATTTGGGATAAACAAAAAGTCCTCGCCGATATTGTTTGGGCAATCCGAAAATTTCAACCCGATATTATCATTAATCGGTTTGACCACCGAACGTCGGGAACCACACATGGTCACCATACGGCATCGGCAATGCTGAGCGTAGAGAGTTTTGATTTAACCGATAACCCAAATGTGTTTCCTGAACAATTAAAGCTAGTGGAACCTTGGCAAGTCAAACGCCAATTTTTCAACCCTTCCTGGTATTTCTACGGAAGCAAAGAAAAATTTGCGGCCGCTGATAAATCAAACTTCATTTCCCTACAAACCGGGGTTTATTTCCCTTCCATTGGGAAATCAAACCAAGAAATTGCAGCCCTGAGTAGGAGTTGCCATCAATCACAAGGTTTCGGAAGTACAGGAAGCCGTGGCGAAGATACCGAGTATTTGGAACTCATAAATGGAGACGCTCCAACGGATAAAGCCACCATTTTTGAGGGAATTGACACCACATGGAATCGGGTTAAGGGCGGAAAACCTATTGGCGAATTATTGACTAAAATCATTGCTCAATTCGACTTTACAAACCCTGCTGCCTGCATTCCAGATTTGGCGAAAGCCTATTCTCTGATTCAATCTTTGGAAGAAAACCATTGGAAACCAATAAAATCAGAAGAAGTAAAAAAAGTAATTGCTGCCTGTTCTGGATTATTCCTTGAGGCAGCGGCTCAAAATCAAGAAGCTACACCGGCGAGCCTTTTAAAATTAAAGCTCGAAGCCATCAATAGAAGTTCTGTTCCTATGCAATTGATAAGCATTACTACTTTGCCGGACCAAAAAACAACCGTTCAAAATGTGGTACTAAAAAACAATAATGTGCAAAACATACCTCTTGATTTACAATTACCATCAACGATTGAGTACACCCAACCCTATTGGCTAAAAGAAAAAGGGAGTTTAGGGATGTACACGGTTACTGAACAAAAAAACATTGGAATTCCGGATGTCATTCGGGAAGTGAAAGTGGTTTTCAATATTCAAATTAACGGAATCGAAATCCCATTCGAACGAACCGTAATTTACAAATACAATGATGATGTGAAAGGCGAAGTCTATAATTATTTGGATATTGTTCCCGAAGTGACCACAAGTATTCTTGACAAAGTATCCCTTTTTAAAAATAATAAAGCTGCCCCAATAGCCGTAAAAATCAAAGCAGGAAAAGACGACGTAAAAGGGGATTTACAACTGGAGCTGCCTAAAAACTGGTTGGTTTCACCAAAATCCATTCCTTTTCATTTAGACAAAAAAGGAACGGAACAAGTCGTTTATTTTGAAGTGACACCGCCAAGCCAAGCTGAGGAGGCCATTGCGAAAAGTGTGGCCATCATTGACAACAAAAGATATGACAAAGACCAAATTATCATTGATTATAGCCACATCACAAAACAACAGGTTTTGAAACCTGCCGAGTCCAAGTTTGTCCGATTGGATTTAAAAACAAATGGAGAAAAAATTGTTTATATCATGGGGGCCGGCGATGAAGTGCCCAATAGTCTCAAACAAATGGGGTATAAAGTAACATTACTTAAGCCCGAAGAAATAACTCCCGAAAAACTGGCGAATTTTGATGTTGTCATGACCGGAATCCGAGCTTATAACACTGTGCAAGAGTTGGCAAACAAACAAAATATTTTATTTGATTTTGTAAAAGAAGGTAAAACAATGCTTGTGCAATACAACACGTCTGGAGATATTGTGACACCAAATATAGCCCCATTCCCCTTGAAAATTTCCCATGACAGGGTAACCGAAGAAAATGCCGAGGTTCGCTTTCTGGCACCCAATCATCCCGTTTTAAAATATCCCAATACAATTACTTCGAAAGATTTCGAAGGATGGAAACAAGAGCAAGGATTGTATTATCCGGACGAATTTGACAAAGCCTTCACTCCTATTATATCATCTAATGACAAAGGGGAATCGCCTAAAAACGGAGCGTTGTTAGTTGCCCCTTATGGAAAGGGTTATTATGTTTATACAGGATTAAGCTTCTTTAGGGAATTGCCGGAAGGGGTTTCAGGTGCCTATAAATTATTGGCCAATATAATTTCCTTGAAAAATACAGTGACAATTCCTGCCCAAAAAACAAAACTTTAAAATTAAACAATATTGTCACAAAGAGACAAAGAAGTCATTTTTCGCTGCAAACCATTAAGAAATTAAGGTTTATTAAGGCTAGAAACTTAAATTTCTTAATGGTTTAAAAATAGTATAAAATTTTGATCCGCATTTCGGATAGTCATAAAAATTAAATGCTAATTTGAAAAATTTGCGCCTTTGTGTCTTAGTGGTAAAAAACAAAAAATTATGGAAACCAAAAAAGTAAAAAACTGGAAAAAAAGCTACACTTGGGTTCTCGTGGCAAATGCAATCTATATTTTGATATTTTATTTTTTAATGAAATTATACTCCTAAACTATGCAGTTATTTGATTGGATTGTTCTTATCGTTACCCTACTCTTTATCGTAATTTATGGCGTTTGGAAAACGAAGGGAAGCAAGAACGTAGAAGATTATATTTTGGGAAGTAACGAAACACCGTGGCACACCGTGGGACTTTCGGTTATGGCAACGCAAGCCAGTGCGATTACCTTTCTTTCAACTCCGGGACAGGCCTATCATGACGGA
>JBIKPM010000217.1:0-4232 GCA_044357435.1 Flavobacterium sp.
AATATGAATTGTTTTCACGTTTTTCAATTCAGCTAAACCAGCAGAAATATCGAGTAATGGAGCCGTTTTTATTAGGATGGATTTTGAATAACTGAAAAATAAATCAAGATGTTCAGGGACATTTGGGAAACAATCTTGAAGCATAAAAACTTTTCCCTTAGTATCATTTCGCCTAGAAGGATCAACATAAATCCAATCCCATTTGAAGTCTAGTAAATCCAGAGTAGCGATGCTATCTCCGGAATAGCAAGTTATATTTTTTATGTTAAATTCTTCGAAATTATGGTTAACGATTTTAGAAAGTTCAGAATTAATTTCACAATATGCTACCTTTTTTATATTTTTTGCAAAATAGTAAACGTCAACACCGAAACCTCCCGTGAGGTCAATAAGGCTTTCGCCCGAAACAATCCTAGCTTTATATGAAGCTGTTTTTTCTGAAGAACTTTGTTCTATGGATAATTTGCTTGGATAAATGATGTTTTTTGTTGAAAACCAACTGGGAAGTTTGGTCTTTGCTTTTGTTTTGGCTTCAATTTGGTTAATTATTGAAATCCATTTGACTTCTGGAAATGGATTTTTCTTAAGTGCTAATTTCGAAATGGTTGCATCAATATTTTCATTGATAAAACATTGAATTTTGGCAGTTAATAAGGAATTCTGTAACATTAAATATTCTTTGTTACAATTTGTATAATCTTATTCTCAGGAAAAAATTCTTTGCCTACTACCTTCAAAATGGTATAAAATGGAACCGCAATTATCATTCCCATTATGCCAAAGAGAAAACCGCTAATTAAGATAACTAAAAAGATTTCCAATGGATGTGAATTAACGCTTTTCGAAAAAATGAAAGGTTGGGAAATATTATTGTCAATTAATTGTACTATCCAAAAACCAACTAATACGAATAATGTAGTTGGTATTACTTCGGTCTGAAAATCCCCGCCTAAATTATTAATCATTGTTAGAATTGCAGCCAAGATAGAGCTTATTAGTGGACCAACATAAGGGATAATGTTCAAAACAGCGCAAATAAATGCAATTATTAAGGCATTTTCTATACCAAAAATAAGTAATACTGATAAATACAATACAAATACAATAGATAATTGTATCAATAATCCAATGAAATAGCGGCTTAACAACTCATTTATTTTGAATAGGGAATTTAAAATTTTTTCTTGATGCTGATCAGGAAGTATTGCTTTTATGCCCGTTATAAAAAGAAGTTTGTCCTTCAAAAAGAAGAAAGTAATGAATAAAACGGAAGCTAGTCCCATTCCAAAACTGCCTATTGTTGCAACAATAGAATTTAAAAATGCAGGTATAAAATCAAAATTTAATTTGGAAGCAAGATTTGTTTCTCGAATTAAATTCTTGGAATTAATATTATGACTTTCTAAAAACATGTAGATTTTATTAGCCAATTGAATAAGGTTTGTTTCAATTTCATGTGTATTTAGCAAAGATAAATTTTCACCTTGAGAAATTACAAGAGGAATAAATAGCAGCATAAACCCAATAAGGAACAAAATAATAACTGTCATGGTGCTTGTGACTGCCAAAATGTTTGAAAATCTAAGTCGTCTTTTTAAAAATTCAACTACCGGATTTGCTATTAGCGTCAGTACCAGAGAAACAATTAAATAAACGATTACTGTTTTGATTTGGTAAATAAAGAAAATAATTAGAGCCATGGCAATAATTGTCAAAGTAGCTCTTATAATTCCGTTTGCTATTATTTTGGTGGATATCATTTATTGATTATTCAGATGATAAAGATAAAAAAAACTCGCTAACATGTAGCGAGTTTTATATTCTAAAGTATAAAGGATTAATTTCTAAAACCGGATCTTATTCCACCAGCAAAAAACAATGCAGCCATTCTTGCTTTTTGGCCATCTGTAAACATATACATCCCTCTATCATCTGTATAGTCCATAAAGTTCATAGTCATTTCGTTATGAGTTGGTAAGCAAAGGCTTACTTGCGCATTTGTAGGAGCTCCATAATTTGCAGTTTTGTGAACAGGTGTATCTGAAACCAAATCATTACCACAGGAAGAATCTCCCCAAATATGACGTAAGTTCATCCAATGGCCTACTTCATGAGAAGCAGTCCTTCCTAAATTATAGGGATAACTGGCAGCACTTGATAAACCAAAATAGAACGAATCTATCACAACTCCATCAGTTGATGCTTTTCCCCCAGGAAATTGAGCATAACCCAAGATTCCACCACCAATAGTACATGCCCAAATATTGAGCGTATTTGACGGCGAAGTTGGATTAATTCCTCCTTGTTTAGAACTTTTCATTGCGTCTCTGTTTCCCCAAGATGTTTTAGTTGTTGATTTTCTAACAATACTTTTAAGCTCAAAAGTGATGTCAACATTTGCTGCCACAGGTAAAAACTCTCCAAAATAAGCAGTTGAACCAGAATTAAATTCAGAATTTGATTTAGTAAAATCTTTGTTTAAGACATCAATTTGTGTTTGTATTTGAGCATCAGAAATATTTTCGGCTGCCGTTCTGTATAAAATATTTACCACAACAGGAATTATAATATGTACGCCATCAGCAGCCAATCGGTTGTTGGACAATTGTGTTTTTTGTGTAAAAGCTTCAATTTCATTCATTCGTATAGCTAAGTTGGGTCGGCCACCATTTGAGCTTCAAGAACTTCTTGAGAGGCGCAACCGCGGTGTAAAATAGCATTTGTAGTTAAAGAGGCTGTATCTGTTGAATCATTTTGGCAAGAAAAAATCATTAGCACAACCGCTGCAGATAAAAGGATTTTTTTCATAATTATGGATATATTGGAAATTAATAATGAATGTCAATTATATAGCAATTTTATAACAATTTTATGAATATTGCAATGCTTTTCATGAAAAAAATCATTATTGATTAAAAAAAATAGAATTTTTAATTATTGAATATATAATTTAAAATATTGGCACCCATTTTTAGTGCTTTTTCTCGGACTCCAATTGGGTCATTATGTACTTCTGTATCTTCCCAACCGTCGCCTAAATCACATTCGAACGTATAAAGAAGTGCTAATCTATTGTCAATAAAAATTCCAAATGCTTGTGGACGTTTTCCTTCGTGCTCGTGAATTTTTGGCAATCCACTTGAAAACAGATACGGTTTTTGAAAGATTTGATGGTTTGCAGGTATTTCAACCAAATCATTATTTGGGAATAGTTGAGTGATTTCTTTTCTAATGTATTGATCCATTCCGTAGTTGTCATCAATATGCAGAAAACCTCCTGACGTCAAATAATTCTTTAAATTACTGACATCGGAATCGCTGAAAACTACGTTGCCGTGTCCTGTCATATGAACAAAAGGGTAGGAAAATAAATCTGGACTACTAGGTTCAACGGTTCCGGGTTTGGACTTTATTTTGGTATTGATATTTTGATTGCAATATTTGATCAAATTAGGTAAGGAAGTCGGATTAGCATACCAATCGCCACCGCCACTGTATTTTAACAATGCGATTTCCTGGGAAAAAGCCATAACCGATACCAAAAGAAAAAACAAATATATTTTTTTCATAATGTTTCTATTGATAATTATTCTTCCTCATTTACAAAAACAACACTATGACACGCAACGATTGCTGCCGTTTCTGTCCGCAGTCTAGTGTTTCCTAAAGATACTGGAATGAAATTGTTTTCAATCGCTGACGCAATTTCTTTTTCCGAAAAATCCCCTTCTGGTCCAATTAGTAAGGTAATGTTTGTATTTGGTTTCAAAACCGATTTCAATGACTTTTTATCGGTTTCCTCACAGTGCGCAATCAATTGTAAACCTTCCTTTTTGTGTTTTATAAACTCTTTAAAAGTTATGGATTTATTTAGTTTTGGAAGGTTTAAGACATTAGATTGCTTCATGGCAGTCAACAGAATTTTTTCAAATCGTTCTGCATTTACTACTTTGCGTTCGGAGCGGTCACAAATAATGGGTGTGATTTCGTGAATGCCAATTTCGGTGGCTTTTTCTAAAAACCATTCAAAACGATCATTCATTTTTGTAGGAGCTACCGCCAAATGCAACTGAAATTTTGAAGAGGCTTCTTTTTCGAAAGAAATGATTTGAACGGTACATTTATTATCAGAAGCTAAGGTGATTTCGGTTTTAAATAAAAAACCTAAACCATTGGTTACATACAATATATCAGCATCTTTCTTTCGCAATACTTTAATGATATGTTTGCTT
>JBIKPM010000218.1:0-4204 GCA_044357435.1 Flavobacterium sp.
TATCCGCTTCTGTTTCATAGGTATTATAATAAAATTTATCCCCTTTGTAGGAAAGATATGTCATATTACCATTGCCTAAAGTGTTATTAATTAATGCAGTTAGTGTATAAGTACCTCGTTTTGTAGCTGTTACTTTATAATGATCATATTGATTTTGATTGAGTGTTTCATAACACTGACCCCATCCCTCATAAGAAGTATTCTCAGACATTGGAATAGCGGTTTCCATAGTGTCATTTGGCTCTACATCTGGACCGTAAAGAGTATCGTAATAATAAAAATCAATATTATACACAATGGTTTGGTTAGCCATGAGTGGATAACTCAATTCAATTCTATAATTTGAACCCCCATAAGCACCACCAATAATGTGCTTTGTAGCTATAGAACGGTCTGAATATTGATTATTAAAAAATACTCTTGTTGAACCATCAATTTGAGTTTGATAAACCATCATTAATACTTCTGGCGGCAGTGTTACTTCTATATGTCCTCTATGGGAGGGAATAGTATGCGTTGCGGTATTATTTAATAAACGTTCCCCATTTGGGTAATAAATATCATAGAATGTCCCTGAAATCGTTTCTTTTCTTTGCGCAAAGCAAATACTTGTTATTAATAATAAAAATAGTGTTAGTTTTTTCATGATTTTTTGTTGGTATTATTTTTTAATAAATTTTTTAGTTACTGAATTACCATCAATTCTAGCATGTAAAAAATAAATTCCTGAGTTTAGTTTTTTGATGTCTACTGTGTTATTATCAAATGTTGGGGTCATAATCGTTTTTCCTGTAATGTCGGTAATGGTGATTTGATTAATAGTTTGATTGTTTGTAACGGTAAGTTGTAAGGTATCTGACGCAGGATTTGGAAAAATACTATATTCAGATTTAAAATCAGCATTTTCATTTATACTCATTGAAGTACTAGGAAAAATAACTTCAAATTCTTTTCCATCACCACCAAGATATATTTTATTATTTTCTACCAACAGAATTGAAGATTGATTGGAACTCCAATAACTAGACGTAAGATAAAAATTTTCGAATTGTTGATTTTGGACTTTACAAATTCCTTTATTTGTTGCAAAATAAATAATATCGTCAAATACAAATAAATTCGTTCTTCCCGATTCAAGATATTCTCCTTTAAGGTCTATCTTCTTTACAATTGCACTATCATTTGTCTTTAAATAAATAGAATACTTGCTTTTTACATTATAAGTGTCATAAGTACTTGTCCCAACAAGGTAAATACCGTCTTTATTTCGAACTGCGGATACAATTCTGAGAATGTTTTCATTAGGACTCTCTATTCTTTTAATTTCTCCGTAATTAAAATCTAGCGTATAGACTCCAGCTCCTTTTTCTGAGACAATGCGCCCTGAAGGAGAAATAATGTCATTGATTGTGGCGGCGAAAAGCAGATCGGAATGGTCATTAAAAACAGTGCCATTAAAATTTGTTCCAAAGACTCCTTCTAGACTGGCATCTTTTATTAATCCCACATAATCGCCATCTAGCATATAAAGTTCGTTACCAATATTGTCATTTGAATAGCGTCCTGAAAATACTGGAGACCCTTTATCTTCTGGTCCAAAATAGACAAAACCTAAAATACTGTCAAAATAATAACCGTCGGTGTTATTCGAATCCACTTCTGTAAATACAGTATCTTTAAAGTTCCAAAGTCCTCCCTTTTCATAAGTAAGTCCTGTTGTACAAATTATCCGATCATTCTTTTCATCATAGGCAACGGTTCTTATCTCATAATCCTTAAAGAAAGAATCTCCAGCGGTGGTTTCCCATCCAAAATCAGCAACTTTATACAAAGCTGTCTGTAAATTATTGCTCTTACCGGTAAGGTATAAGGAATTATCATACTGAATAAAAGAATTTATATTTGTTAATGGTACATTGGCATCTTCAACTTTATAAATAGATTTTGAAGTAAAATCAACTTTAAGAATTGCTGAATTTTTGGAATAATTATTATAATTAGTAATAAAGCCAGACTGCACAGGAATAATTACAGAACCATATTTTGCTCCCTTGTATTCATTTCCGTTAAAACCATCGAAGCCAATACTTGAATAGTCTAAATATTTTTCAGGATCTAAAATTTCAATAAAATCAAAAGAATCATTTTCTCGATAGAAATAGCGACTTGGATTTGAACACTTTACAAATGTCCATCCATAATCTTCAGATTTAAATACTTTAGCATTTTTCGTTAATTCATCAATAACATATTTTGAAGTGTAATTTGTTTGTCCATTAACCTTAGCAAACACATTGAGAAGGAGTAGAGTTAGCAACAAAATAGAATTATTTTTTAATTTATTTTTCATAAGCAATAGTTTTACTTTTTTATAAACTTTTGTGTAACTGTTTTGTCATTAATTTTGGCTTGCAAAAAATAAATTCCTGAGTTTAGTTTTTTTATGTCTACAGTGTTATTATTAAATGTTGGAGACATAACCGTTTTCCCAGTAATGTCCCTAATTGTGATTTGATTAATTGTTTGATTGTTTTTAACCTTCAGTTGTAAGGTGTCTGTGGCAGGATTTGGGAAAATATTTAAACCATCATTAAATTTAAAATCAGCAGTATCTAAAAAGCCACAGCCAGCATTTGAGGTATCTTGCATATTCCAACTAATTTCGTATGCGTTACAGCAAGAGTAATTAGGTGAAATGTAGAAATTAGATTTATTTAATTTTACAAAATACGTTTTGTTTGGTGAAGCGCAATCTATTTCAAATGTTTGATTGTTTACAGTTAAAGCTGTAGTATTTAACCCACTAAGTTGGCCGTTAGTATCTTTAAAATAAAAGGTTATAAAGTTTTCTGGCACCTCTATTTTCTCTTTGAAATTGATTATTAATTTTCCGTTTGTAGCTGGTACAATTTTATAATAATCTTCAGAATCTTTTGGTAGTGTGCGATTAACTTCACCATAACCAATAGTTCCGTTCATTTTTATATTTTCTGATATAGATGTAGCTTGCTCCGCAGTATCGTTAGGTTCAACATCACTTTCGTCAGTTGATTCTTCAACGGTATAGTTTATATTATAAGAGTTAAAGTCTGCTTGGACTAAAATAAATAATTCATCCCCTTTTTCTACACAATACACTTTTAAAGGACCGCTCGTACTGCCACCCTCTGAATAATAGTCACTTGGAAATGGTTTCGCATTGTTCCCCATGAAATATACTTTCAAAGTGTTTATATCAGGCTGCGTGCCGTTCGCGTTAGTTGTAATGACATAATCACCTCTTTTCTGTGCTACAATTTTATAATAATCAGTTGTATTATTAACGCTATAATAACTATGCCCCCATCCTTCATAAGAGGTGTTTTCAGACATGGCAATAGCGGTATCTTTAGTGTCATTGGGTTCTGCATCTGCACCGTAAATGGTATCGTAATAATAAAAATCAATGTTATACACAATAGTTTTACCACTCAATGCACTTTCAGGGTAGCTCAGTTCTATTAAATAGTCGGGCCCTCCATAAGCACCTATAATGGTATATTTTTTGTCTTGTGATCTATCCATACCAAGATTAGTCCACTGTATACTTCTACCACCATCTGCTCCCACTTGATATATATTCATAATCATATTTGCGGGCACAGTAACTTCTATGTGTCCTTTTTGAGCAGGAATAGTGTGCGTTGCTGCATTGTTTAGCAGGTGATCTCCGTTTGGATAATACATATTAAAAAATGTCCCTGAAATTGTTTCTTTTCTTTGCGCAAAGCAAATAAGTAATAAGCAAAATATAATGTCACATTTTGTTTTTTTGAATTGGCTACGGTTATTGTCTATAGAACGAATTGATGAATTATTTATACGACAGCAAAAAATTCTTATTACTTACTTGTAATTAATAATAAAAATAGTGTTACTTTTTTCATGATTTTTAGTTTTATAGTTTAATAATTTTCAATGCTTTTAACTTGTTTAAGGTATTTTCCCTTGATTTTTTATTAATGACATTTATTTATCTAAAATTATTTTCTTGGAACTAACGCTATCATTATTTTTAAAATTCAAAAAATAGACACCATTATCAAAAGTGCTTAAATCTAGTTTAGTTTCTTTTTCATTGATTTTTTTTGTAAGTATTATTTGTCCAGTTACGTTATAAATGGATAATTCCGTTTCTTTTAAATCGGTTAATTCGACGTTAATT
>JBIKPM010000219.1:0-4201 GCA_044357435.1 Flavobacterium sp.
ATGGCATCCAATGCTATAATGGTGGTTCGTGGCTTGACGTTAACTTTTATAAATCAAAAACAATTTAATAAAATGATACAGCTGCTCAAAAGATTATTCGGAATTGGACCTGGGGTAAACTATGGTAAATTAATAAAAGAAGGGGCTCTAATTTTAGATGTGCGTTACAAAAGCGAATTTGCTGGAGGACACATCAAGGGAGCAGTCAATATTTCTGTTGATACCTTGGCTGACAACTTATTTAAATTGAAAGATAAAAACAAACCCATTATCACCTGCTGTGCTTCTGGAATGAGAAGTGCATCAGCCAAAAATATTTTACAATCTAGTGGCTACACCCAGGTATACAATGGTGGTGGCTGGAAGAGTTTACACAATAAAGTGGTAAAAGAAGCATACTACACCGATTACGCATTAAATCTAAAATAAGAAAAAAATGGAAGCACATTATTATAACGTAAACCTCAATTGGATTGCAGACAGAAAAGGTAAAATGGTCTCGGCAGAATTAAATGACACGATTGAAGTGGCAACTCCCCCGCAATTCGCAAATGGGATTGAAGGAATATGGTCTCCAGAACATTTACTGACCGCTTCTGTAGTCAGTTGTTTTATGACCACTTTTTTATCCATAGCCGAAAATTCAAAATTAGAATTTACTGGTTTTGATTGTCCTGCAAAAGGGAAACTGGAACAAGTGGAAGGCAAATTTCTGATGACTGAGATACTGTTGGAACCGACATTGGTCATCACAAAAGAATCCGATAAAGACCGAGCCGAGAGAATTCTTCAAAAATCGGAAGTGGCCTGTTTAATTTCCAATTCCATAAAATCAAAAGTAACTTTGATTTCAAATATAAAATACTAAAAAACCACTTTTTTTTTAGTATTAATCAACTAATTAACAATTAGTTAAAATATTTTTATTTAATTTTGTTAGGCTGAATAAGCAAGTAATTATTTTTTCTGAACAACGCCCCATTTTGTAGTATTTAATTAAATTATCAATCTTTAAAAATTAACAATTATGGAAACAATTATTAGAAGACAAGGCGTTGTGAAAGCACAATCACGAGCCGCACAAGGTTTAAGGGATTTATTTGAAGTTGAATTAAAGGATATTTATTGGGCAGAAAAAGCATTGTTGGGAGCGTTACAAAAAATGGCCAAAAACGCTTCGTCACCAGAATTAATTCGCGCTTTAAAAAAACACCTCTCAGAAACCCAAGAGCACATTCTGAGAATAGAAAGAGTGTATGAAGCCATAGGCTCTAGAGTTGCAGAAAGAAAGTGCATTGCCATGGAAGGATTAATAAAAGAAGGTGAAATTAACATGAAAGAAACAGAATTCGGTGTCGTACGCGATGCCGGAATCATTGCCGTTGTACAAAAAATGGAACATTATGAAATTGCAACTTATGGCACTTTGCATTCCTACGCAGTAACTTTGGGTGAAGAAAGAGCGGAAGAATTATTGGCCATGACACTGGAAGAAGAGAAAAAAATAGACGTTACATTAACCAAAATCGCCACTGCTGACATTAATTTGGAAGCTGCCGATGCCGATGATATTTGGTAATTTGAATACCACATAAACCCCATTTAATTGGAATTTTAAGCCTGTTTTACAGGCTTTTTTTGTGAATTTTAGAATGCTCTAATTCTACCCTATAATTCGAAAGTATACCAATTAAACCTATAAATTATACCAAACATAAATATAATATAGACCAATTTTGATAATTGTTTTTTTTTGTATTATGAAGCGATTTAGGTTATAAAAATTTAAATTTATTCAATTTTTTTAAATAGTCTACTCTTTTTTGAATGGATCATCAACAGGCAAAAAAAAACCTTTCAAAAATGAAAGGTTTTCTGTCTTACTACTATATTTTTTACTTCATCAACATTTTTCCTATCCAAAGTTGCTTATAGTCTTCGTCTAAACCAACATAAGTTACGCTATTTTCAGCTTTGTTAAAAGTACTTGAGAAATTCTTTTTCAAAAAATATTTCTCATCGCCTAATACTTTTATTTTACCTAGTGTGTTATTGGCTAAATCAATTTTGACAATCCTTGGGAAATAGGTCGCATACCAAGTTGGCTTGCTGTATAAGGCATGCATAAACGATTCATAACCATCGACCCCTTTAATTTCCAACATCTCCCAATAAGCACTTTGACCATCTGGAGAGATATAAAAATTTTGAAACATATCAAAAATTTCACTTTTTTTGTCATTATTCATTTTACCAATACCGTATTGAGCTTTTAGATTTCCTGTTTTGTCAAAATGAAAACAAACAATATCTTCATACGAATCTACTGGATTTCCCAAACCCCTATTAACACTTCCTGCCAATTGACCAGCCACTAAATAATCACCAGCAGAGGTTACTGTAAAATTTTCTATAAAAAATCTCTTTCCCTTATAAGCCGTTGCTCCTTTGTCGCCGGGAGCAGTTTTAAATTTAGATTTAAACTCTGAAACAGGAGTATTTGAAGCAAATTCAAGCTGATTTCCGTTAAATTTGAGTAAATTGAAGTTGTCCATATCTTCATCCAGTGATTTTCTCCATTTTAAATCTAATTTATTGCTTCCACTAGCACCTGGATTGTAAATTGGTGCATATTCATTAAAAACTTCTTCGAAAGCCTTTTTAGATTTTGTTGATGAACCAAAGAAATATACAGCATCATCTTTATCATAAGCAGCAGTAATCAACAAATTAGAAGCTGGGCTGGTAAAGACCACTTTATTTTTTAAATTTCCCTCAATATCATATCTGAAATATATATATTTCGAAGCGTCAGCTTGGTCTTTATTAGGTGCAAAAACCATGACTACATCATCACCTTTAACTTGACTAGAATATACTAAGGAATAAGAACCATTTAATTCAACTGTTTTTTCCTTTAATTCCAATTGATCATCGATCATTAAAACTACAAATTGATCAGCCAGCTTTTTATCTTTTGATTCTACTTTTGCAAGTGCAAAAACAGTACTATTAGCATCATCAGAAGAATCATAAGAAGCGTAGCCGTAATATACCTTTCCGTTATCATTTCTTGGTTTAAAGGTTTCATCTGATAATGTTTTTTTAACCACGTAACGTTGTCTTTCATAGTTCCATGTTTTTAATTGTATCCTTTTGTTTATTTTCAATTTCATGCTTAACACATCAAACGAATTCGTACCTCCAACATAAACATTAAAACCGCTTCGCTCAATATCTTCCTTGACCTCTTTATTTACGGCAACATCTGATGCGTTAATAAATTTTAGATCCTTGTCGAAACTGTATTTCTCATAAGTAATTTCTTCACTCTTCTTATCCAATTTCATTTTAAAAATAATTTGGTTGTTGCTCCCTTCGTCTTTTGACACATCATACATATATCCCTTTTGAGCCTTTTTAGAAAGTGGCTGAACGGATTCTAAAAATTCCTGAGCATTAATAGTGCTAATATTTAGAAATAGCAGTGAAATTCCAATGTAAATAGTTTTCATATTGTCTAATTTAAAGTTGTCATCAAAATTGAACCATTTCATTAAAGAATAAAATGCCACTTTAGTAGTAATTTTAAAACAAAAAAATCCTGAGCTTTCACCCAGGATTTTCAGTATATAAATATTTTTCTGATTAAGAAAGTGCCGCTTTTACTTGGTCAGCCGCTTCTTGAAATTCAACAGCCGATAAAATTGGCATTCCTGAATTGTCAATTAATTCTTTTGCAATAACTGCATTGGTTCCCTGCAAACGAACAATGATTGGCACTTTAATGGCGTCTCCCATATTTTTGTAGGCATCTACAACACCTTGCGCCACACGGTCACAACGAACGATTCCACCAAAAATGTTAATTAAAATTGCTTTTACGTTTGGATCTTTCAAAATAATACGAAAAGCCAGTTCCACACGTTTTGCATCAGCAGTTCCACCAACGTCCAAGAAATTTGCCGGTTCAAAACCTGCATATTTTATTAAATCCATCGTTGCCATGGCAAGTCCAGCTCCATTTACCATACAACCTACGGTTCCGTCAAGATCCACATAATTAAGACCTGCTTCTTTAGCCTCAACCTCGATTGGATTTTCCTCACGAACGTCACGCATTTCAGCTAATTTAGGATGACGGTATAAAGCATTATCATCCAGATTTACTTTGGCATCAACGGCAATAATTTTGTTATCT
>JBIKPM010000221.1:0-4172 GCA_044357435.1 Flavobacterium sp.
AAATTTTAAAATAGGAGACACTTTGACCGAAGGCGAGGTTATGAGTTTTAAAGGAATTCCAAGTTTCTCACCAGAACATTTCAGATACATCAACAATGCCGACCCAATGAAAGCCAAACAGCTTGATAAGGGAATTGACCAATTAATGGATGAAGGCGTGGCACAGTTGTTTACACTTGAAATGAATAACAGAAAGATAATAGGAACGGTTGGCGCACTACAATATGAAGTTATCCAGTACCGATTGGAACACGAATATGGTGCCAAATGTACTTATGAAAACTTCCCTGTTCACAAAGCGTGTTGGGTAAAACCAAACGACCCCAAAAGTGATGAGTTTAAAGAATTCCGAAGAATCAAACAGAAATTTCTGGCACACGACAAATACGGCCAATTAGTATTTCTTGCCGATTCAGATTTTACCATACAAATGACCCAAAACAAATATCCAAATGTAAAATTATTTTTTACCTCTGAATTTGAATAGTTTCTAATTTAGCGTAGAAAAAATTTCCATAAAAAAAGCTAATCTCAACGATTAGCTTTTTTATATAATTTTATTTAATTTGAATTATGCTGTAGCAACCTCAAAATTTACGGCTTTTTTCAAAAAAGCTTTAATCAACAAACGGTTCGGTGCCAATCCAGATGTCATAAATTGTTTTCTGGTGTTTTCGCCAGCTGGCATAATTGTAGTACCTGGATTTTGTTTTGAACCCATAAACCACATCACAAAATTCATGTTAGAATTATTAGAGGCAGCTTCTTTTTCAACAAGATTACTTTCGATAGTGTTATTTGAATTAGTATTTTTTTCAGCAACAGTTTGTCCAAAAGTGGCAACATTTGACAATACTAGAAAAGCCAATAACATTAAAATGTTTACTCTTTTTCTGTTTCCGTTTTGTTTTGAAAAATGATTCATATTCGTTTTATTTATAGAGAGATAAATAGTACATCTCTTATCTGAGGTCAAAACTAGTGGATACATTCGCAACCCAAAAATATTTTCGATGAAGCGCCATAATACTCGTTTAAACCACAAAAAAGTCTAAAAACAAGACCTATAAAGGAAGAATATTAGATAGAATTTCAAAATGTAGCCATCAAAAAAGCCTCTTCATTTCTGAAGAGGCTTTAATTTATTGTTCTAATCAAATTTACCTTTTAATCACTCGAAGTTTTTTCACTTTAGTGCCTTGGCTAACAATAACATTGTAAATTCCTGATGCATAGTTTCTACCTACTTCAACTGAATTAGATTTTACCTGACGGCTTTCAATCAAACGTCCAGCCATATCATACACCTGAACTCCCGTTGGTTTTCCTTTGCTCGAGGACAGTACCTCAAGCGTGAATACATCTGAAGATGGATTTGGGTAAGCCTTAACCTCAAATTCATCAGATACAATTTCTGCTTGCCCTCTAGAACAATTTGTGGTATCCGCGAAAATAGCTACACCTGTTGTCGTTATTGCTTGAGTCAAACAAGGCGAATTTGTCATTCTAACTTTGAAATACATCACTCCATTGGCAAGAGGTGTATATACGTAAGTCGATGCTGTTTCACCTGAAATCACGGTATATGTGCCCGTTAATGTTGGTGATGACAACCACTCGATGGTTCCAATATAGCCCGTACCTAATGTAAGGGTTTTTGGAGTTCCAACACATGCCTTAGTTGTGGCTGTATTAAAGCCCGTGATGGCGGTAACTTTAGCTGCTTTATTTACCGTTACTATAACCACATTTGAGGTAGCCACAGGACATACACCGCTGGATACAACTACCCTATAAGCAGCACTTGCCGTGATATTTCCTGTGACTAAAGTTGTTGTGATATTTCCGGAAACTGTGGCAAATGTACCTGGTATTCCGTTTGTAACGGTCGCTTTCTGCCATTTAATAGTGCCTTGAGCATTGTCCAATGTTACTATTGTACTTGTCCCAGTACATAGTATTTCACTTGCTGCCGAAACTATACCAACAGATGCTGGTTGGTTTACTGTTACCACAACAGCAGCACTGGTAACAGAAGAACAAACTCCACTTGTTGAAACCACTCTATACCAAGTTGTAATTATTGGTGATGCCAAATAGGTCTGTGAAGTGGCACCTAAAATAGGAGCAAAATCATTTGCCGTAGCCGATGTAGTTGATGATTGCCATTGAAGTGTTCCTATTGAACCTGATCCTAAAGTAAGTAATCTACTTGACCCATTACAAATTGTTCCTGTACCTGTTATTGTTCTGACTACTGAAGTTGGATTCACCGTGACTTTAACTATTGGTGTTTCATCAATACAACTTCCATTGGTAACTCTAGCTTTATACCAGGTAGTTACAGATAGTATTCCTGAAGTTAGCGTAGCGGTTGTTTGCCCAGAAACCAAAGTCCATATAGGAGTAATACTAGTAGCATTAACTGATTTATACCAGGCAATTACCCCAGCTGTATTTCCGGTCAATGTTAATGGAGCGGAACTGCCTTTACAAATAACTATATCACCTTCTGGAATAGTACCTGCATCAGCAGTACTACTTACATTTACAACAACTGATGCCGATGTTGCCGAACCACACACTCCTGCAGTAACCACAACTCTATAATAAGTTGCTGTTGTTAGAGGATCGGTAGTATATGTAGTTCCAGTCGCACCATTAATATCGGCAAAAGGAACCGTAACACCATTGTCTGAAGATGACTGCCACTGAATCGTTCCAACACTTGAAGCCGAAGTTAACTTTCTTGTACTGCCCGTACAAACTGTTCCTGCTCCTGTAATAGTACCTGCAACAGGGTTTGAAACAGTCACTGCAATTTTATTGCTATATGGATAAGTAGTCGTAGTACACTGATTGGTTACTTGTGCAAAAAAATAGGTAGTACTATTTCCTGTGAAATTAGATCGAACTAAGGTAGGACTCGTTTGTCCCCATATAGGTCTATAAGTACCAAACTCAGATACAGCATAATGCCATAAGATATTACCAACAGAGCCACTAAGTGTTAACGTTACACTATTACTACCTGAACAAACCGCCAAATTTCCACCGCCAATAGTTCCTACAACTGGTAATGGTATCACTGTTAGTTGTATAACAGGCGTTGGAATAGATTCACAAGCCACTGTATTTAAAGTAGAAACAGTGATTCTTCTGTACTGGGTAGTTTGAGTTAGGGTTCCTGAGGCATAGGTAGGTAATATTTCTCCTGAAATAGTTGACCAACTTGGGGTAGTCAAATTCGTGTTTTGTTCCCAACGATAGGTAATAGCTCCATCCCCATCTCCAAATTCTTCACTTGTAAAAGGCAAAGGTGTGTTGTTAATACATATCGATTGTGCACTACCTATACTTCCTGCAGTTGGCACGGTTTGAACAAAAATTGTTCCGTCTATATAGGTAATTGCATAATTTGTAGCTGTAAAAGTTCCACCAATGGCATCTGATGTTTCTATCGGATAATTTGCAGAAAGAGCACCTGAATCAGCTCCAGTACTCGTCAAAGTTACACTACCAATTGTCTCACCTAAAACAAGACCAACTGATGTAAAAGCACTTGTACCAAGAGCATAAGTGCTGCCAAAACATTTTGTGGCATCGTCTGCTGTTATGGTCAATGAAGATGGTGTCACTTCTAATGTTCCATCAACATAAGCAATATCATAATTACTGGCTGTAAAACTTCCTCCAATAGCCGATGAAGGTGTGATTGTTGAAACACTACCTACCGTATCAGTTGCCGCTATCGCCCCTGAACTGTATGTCAAAGTAACAAAATCTATGGCATCCGCATTTTGTAAACCAACTGAACTAAATGTTGTTGCACCTGTTACTGGTGTACTTTGCGTAGCACCGTAAACCTTGGTGTCATCGTCTGCAGTTATGACCAATGAAGCTGGCATTATTTCTAGTGTTCCGTCAACAAATGTGATATCATAATTACTGGCTGTAAAACTTCCGCCTGTGGCTAATGATGAAACTATTGAATATGTGGTAACTGGGGCAGTATTCACTGCTCCTGAACTAGAAATGGTAATACTTCCTATTGTTTCACTATTCTGCAACCCACTTGATGTAAAAGCAGTGGAGCCTGATCCTGTTGTAAACGTTTGACCATAAATTTTACTTCCATCATCTGCTGTCACTGTTAATGGAGCTGCAATAAC
>JBIKPM010000222.1:0-4162 GCA_044357435.1 Flavobacterium sp.
AGCCAAGAAACGCAAGGATAAGAAATAGTGTTCAGTATTCAGTTTTTAGTATTCAGTTGAGTACTGACCACTAAAAACTGACCACTTGTCTGCCTACAGTCAGGCTGATTACTTAAAATTAAATCTTCGTAAAAACCAAACAAACCGGAGAACACAATTCTATTTTTTTACTAGTATCGGTAAGCATTCCCGTTTTTTGATCTCTTTTGAAAATCACGATGGCATTAGTATATTGATGTCCCACTAAAAGAAAATTTCCAGTTGGATCTATATTAAAATTTCGAGGCCCTTTCCCTAAAGTACTTGTTCTTTGCACGAATTCTAATTTTCCATTTTTAAATATCTTGAATACCGAAATATCATTGGCAGTTCCTCGATTGGTGGCATACAAAAATTTACCGTCTGGTGAAATATGTATATCAGCAGCTCCAATATCTCCTTTGAAATCTGAGGCAACAACAGTAGTTTCGCTTACCTTTTTCAATAATCCTTTAGCATAACTAAATGAAGTTACAGTTCCGTCCAATTCTTGTAAAACGTAAACTTGTTTTCCATCTTTACTGAATATCAAATGTCTTGGTCCACTTCCGGGTTTAACATCCATACTGCTTTTGAGTTTTAAAACTTCCGTTGCTGAATTTGGATTGTATTGATAGATGTATACTTTGTCTGTTCCTAAATCATTAGCCAAAACATATTTCTTGTCTGGCGAAAAATAAACCATATGAGCATGCGGTGCATCTTGTCTTTTTTCATTAATACTCTTGCCTGTATGCTGCACTACTTGTTTCACTTCAGCAATGCTACCATCACTGTTTTTACCAAAAACTGAAATACTGCCACTAGAATAATTAGCCGTAATTATATTTTCCTCATCATTAATAATATAACATCCATTTTGTCCTTTTGAAAACTCTGAATTGATGAAATCAATTTTCCCGCTTTTAGAATCAAATTTAAATGCGCTAGCCGTACTTTTTTTATCGTTTTCGCTAACCGAATAGACAAATTTAGTGTCATTTGAAACTGTCAAATAGCTAGGGTTTAGTATGTTTTCGGTATTGTTTTTAAGACTAAAATCCCCTGTATTAGCATCAAATTCATAAACATAAATCCCTTTACTTTCACAGTTTTTAGTAAAGGTTCCAACAATTAAATTGAACTTGTTTTGTTGGGCGTGAATTGTGGCTAAAGCAAAAATCGTAAAAAGAATGGCAACTGTTTTTTTCATAATTTAATAGTATCGAAAATTGTAAATAAGTGATTTGTTTGGTTTTGTTACCCAATTCAATTGTCAGCAAACAAAAATACAGCAATATCAACTTACAATTATCCACAAATTTGTATTTTTGACGAAATCAATACCAATAATGCAATTCAAACACCCGGAAATTCTCTATTTTCTCTTTTTGCTGGTCATACCAATTTTGGTTCATTTGTTTCAATTGCGCCGTTTCAAAAAAGAATATTTCACGAATGTGCGTTTCTTGAAGGAACTTTCCATACAAACCCGAAAGAGCTCTAGAATCAAAAAATGGTTGCTTTTAGCCACGCGTTTGCTATTGTTATCTTGCATAATTATTGCTTTTGCACAACCTTTTTTTAAGGCCAAGGACACCAAAAACAATACTAACGAAATGTATATTGTCTTGGACAATTCCTTTTCGATGCAAGCCAAAGGTCAAAAGGGGGAGCTTCTGAAAAGAGCCATACAGGAATTGTTAGAAAACACACCCGAAAACCAAACGTTTTCCTTGATTACCAATTCACAAACGTTTTGGAATACCGACATTAAATCCATTCGGGCAGAATTACAAAATCTGAAATATAGTGCTTTGCCCTTTCAACTCGAAAGTGCGATGGCGAAAATAAAATCCCGAAAATCTGTTTTCAACAAGGATATTGTTGTGATTACTGACGCCATTGGCTTAGAACCAAAACAATTGAAAAACACTGACAGCTCTTCCAATAGTTATTTTATTATTCCTAAAGCGGAAAACGAAAATAACGTTTCTATTGATAGCGTTTTCATTCACCAAACTTTGGACGATTTCTATGAAATTGGTTTGAAATTATCAGCTTTTGGCGAAAAATACAAAGACCCGAGCGATAACGAACAGAATCAAATTCCGGTCGCCTTGTACAATCAAAACAAACTGATTGCAAAAACCTTGACCAAATTGGAAACCAAGGACACGAACGGTAGCGAACTGACGAAGCAAAAAACAATTTATTTCACCATTCCAAAAAAAGATTTCCACGGCTACGCTTCCATTATTGACAACGGATTGGAATATGACAATACTTTGTTTTTCAGCATTTCGAAACCAAAAAAAATAAACATTATCAGTATTGGTCAGCCTGAAAAAAGCAACTTCTTATCCAGGATTTATAGCAATGACGAATTCAATTTCAACAATTTTTCAATTGGAACTTTGGACTATAATTCACTCGAGAAGCAAGATGCCATCGTACTGAACGAACTGGATGAAATTCCACAGGCCTTGCAAACCACCATGAAATCATTTGTGGAAAAGGGAGGAAATGTAATACTTATTCCATCGGCGAAGACATCACTAGGTAATATAAATTCGTTTTTAGGCAATTTTGGAAACATCCAATTCAAAGCTATAGAAAACAAAGAAAAGTTAGTCACCAAAATCAACTTCAATGATCCTTTGTTTAGTGGCGTTTTCGAGAATAAAATAAACAATTTCCAATATCCCAAAACAAAAACTTCTTTTGGAATAGCCAGCTCCAACCCGGCTGCCTTATATCATGAAGACCAAACTCCGTTTTTGACTTCCATCAACAATCCAACTTCGTCGGTTTATGTTTTCACTGCTCCAATTAATCTGGAGAATTCCAATTTTCAACAATCGCCTTTGATTGTTCCCACTTTTTATAAAATGGGAATAAACAATCTGAACAATGGCGTTACCGCAAGAACTATAGGCAAAAACAATCCGTTTTTGGTTGACGTGACATTGTCAAAAGACGAAATTTTGAAAGTCAAAAACGATTTCGAAACCTTTATTCCGGTGCAACAAATTATGAATGACAAAGTTAAATTGACATTCAACGATTTTCCGGAACAGGCCGGAAATTTCGGGATTTACAACCAAAAAGAACGCTTGCAAGACATCAGTTTCAATTACAATAGAACCGAAAGTAATTTGGCTCTGACCAATGAAAATGGACTTTCCGAATATAAAATAATCGATTCCATCTCGACAGTTTTCAATACCTTGCAAACCGACAGAACCGACAATCAAATTTGGAAATGGTTTGCTATATTTGCATTGCTTTTTCTGGTAACAGAAATGGCAATTATACGATTCGTAAAATAAAACGAAATTCAAATAATTCAATATTATTATGAACACAATTATCCGAGACGCCAAAATTATAGATTCCGAAAGTCCTTTTCACAACCAAACCGTTGATATTTTGATTGTTGATGGTAGTATCAAAAAAATAGGAACTTCGCTTCCCAATATAGAAAACACTACCGAAGTTAAACTTGACAATTTACACGTGTCTCAAGGTTGGTTCGACAGCAGTGTTTCGCTTGGAGAACCCGGTTTTGAAGAGCGGGAAACCATTGCAAACGGTTTAGATGTTGCTGCCCGAAGTGGCTTCACGGCGATTGCATTGCAACCCAACTCCTACCCGATTATCGACAATCAATCGCAAATTAATTTTGTAAAAAGCAAGGCATATGGTTATGCCACCCAACTTTTCCCAATTGGCGCCTTGACAAAAGGAAGCGACGGCAAGGATATGACCGAGTTATTCGACATGAAAAATGCGGGTGCAGTGGCTTTTGGAGATTACAACAAGAGTTTAGATAATGCCAATTTGCTAAAAATAGCCTTGCAATATGTGCAGGATTTTAATGGATTAGTCATTGCTTTCGCCGAAGATTCCAACATAAAAGGAAGCGGCGTTGCCAATGAAGGTATCGTTTCCACTAGATTGGGTTTGAAAGGAATTCCAAACTTGGCCGAAGAATTACAAATCGCCAGAAACTTTTTTTTACTTGAATATACTGGTGGAAAACTCCATATTCCAACTATTTCGACTGCAAAATCAGTTCAATTAATTAAAGACGCAAAAGCAAAAGGCTTGAACGTAACTTGCAGCGTCGCCGTGCATCATT
>JBIKPM010000030.1:0-12088 GCA_044357435.1 Flavobacterium sp.
TCTTTTTTGGCAACAACCAAAGTGTTTTTCAAAGCCAGTTCCGTTTCAGTGTCGAAGGAAAATTTTTGACCTTTTAAAAACTGTTTGAAATCTAGGTAGTCTGCATCAGAAATCGTTGGGATTTGGTTACCTAAATTCGGATTTTTATAATAATAACGGGTAGCATAATTAAAAATCCCGTCGTTTTTTACCAAGGCATCAGTGATAGGACTCAACTTGGTTTCTTCCATTTCGATGTCCGGCTGAATGCCACCACCATCATACACGGTTCTTCCTTTTCGGGTTTTGAAAGCGTTATAGTTTTTAGCATCGGTTTTTGTGGCGATTCCGTTTTTGTCTTTGTGCGCATAATCCAAAGCCTGAATGCACCTTCCGGAAGGAGTGTAATAACGAGAAATGGTCACCTTTAGTTGCGTCCCATACGTTAAATCCACAGGTCTTTGCACCAACCCTTTTCCAAAACTTCGGCTGCCAATAACCACCGCACGATCCAAATCCTGCAAGGCTCCCGAGACAATTTCTGATGCAGAGGCGCTTTTTCCGTTGACCAAAATAGCCAAAGGAATTTCAGTATCTACAGGATCTCTCGTCGTTTTATAGGTATTGTTGTGTTTCTCGATTTTCGATTTGGTAAACACAATAGTTTCGTTTTTTGGAACAAATAAATTACAAATATTTACCGCTTCGTTCAAAAGCCCACCAGGATTCCCCCTCAAATCGAGGACTATTTTTTCGACACCGTCTTTTTTTAGTTGTTCTAAAGCGTCTTTGGTTTCCTGGGATGCTTTTTGTTTGAAATGGGCCAAAACAATGTAACCGGTTTTGTCGTCTATTTTCCCGAAAAAAGTTACCGATTTGATAGCGACTTCGTCGAGTACAATTTGGGTAGTATATGTTTTCCCTTGACGAATGTATTTGATGTCGACTTTGGTGTTTTTTGCTCCTTTCAAGAGTTGTGAAGCGTCATCTTTGAAATCAGATAATATCACATCGCCTATTTGGATAATTTCATCACCGGCTTTTAGACCGGCTTTATCGGCAGGGAAATTTTTATAGGGTTCCTTGATGATTAATTTGTCCTCTTTTCGGGTTATTTGTGCGCCAATTCCGGTGTATTCACCAGTATTATTTATTTTGAATTTTACGACATCCTGTTCGTTGAAATACACCGTGTAGGGATCGAGACTGACCAACATTCCTTTGATAGCCTTATCCATTAAATCGCCGGGATTTGTTTCGTCTACATAATTCATGTTAAGCTCCTTAAAAAGGGTGGTGAATATTTCTATTTGCTTGGCAATTTCAAAGAAATCGTCTTTGAAACTAACCCCTACGAAAAGAAATGCCGAGGCTACGGCAGGAAGTATGTATTTTTTTTTTAAAAGTGATGCCATTGTTATTGGGAGCTTAATTTGAGACCACTAAAATAAGAATAAATCACCAATAATGGCATTGGGCAAATAACAAAAACTATTATTCTTCATTTTTTATTTGGAGAATGAATTTTTCAAACAATTGAACCGTTTTGGCATTGATTTCTTCATAAGTCAAACGGTCTTTGGTTTGGTAAAAAAACATAAAAGCGTAGGGTTTATCCAGATTCTCAACCAATACATGCTTGTTCAATCGATAGGTTTCCCGAAGCACACGTTTGAAATAATTTCGATCCACGGCATTCTTGAAATATTTTTTGGAAACCGAAACTCCCATTTTTATTTTTTGTTCTGAACCTTCAAGAATGCCATAATCACTCTCCACATAAACTAATCTCAAAGGATACTTTGAAACGGATTTGCCTTTGGAAAAAAGTAAATCTATCGTGATTTTACTTTTTAGCTTTTCATTTTTTGGATAAGTGAAGCTCATTTTTTGGATAAAAAGTCAAAAATAGTATTGGGCAAAGGTACAATTATACGCCAAATGGGAATATTGTTTGGGATTAAAATCCCGCTAAAAATATATTTCTTATTTTTGCAGTCAAATTTTTAAAGATGCAAAAACTAATTTCGTATCCGATTTCCGCAATTTATTATTTGTGCTTTGGATTAGCCTTAGTAGTTTTTCATCCTATTCAGTGGATTTGTTTCAACGTTTTTGGGTATCAAGCGCATAAAAAAAGTGTTGACTACTTGAATTTTGTATTGCTAAGATGCACCAATATATTGGGGACAAGCTATACTTTTGAAAATAGGGAATTAATCCCAAAAAACGTTCCTTTAATTTTCGTGTCCAATCATCAAAGTTTGTATGATATAATTGCCATGATTTGGTGTTTACGGGATTTTCATTGCAAGTTTGTCAGCAAAAAAGAATTGGGAAAGGGGATTCCAAGTGTTTCCTATAATTTACGACATGGCGGATCCGTGCTTATTGATCGAAAAGACCCTAAACAAGCCATTCCACTGATTAAAGGACTATCCGAATATATTGAAAAAAATCAGCGTTCGGCGGTTATTTTTCCGGAAGGTACTCGAAGCAAAACGGGAAAACCCAAGGAATTTGCCCAAAGTGGACTGAAAATATTGTGTAAATATGCCCCATCCGCTTATGTGGTACCGATAAGCATAAATAATTCGTGGAAAATGGTGAAATTTGGATTTTTTCCACTAGGTTTGGGAAATCATCTTAGCTTTACAGTCCATAAACCTCTAAAGGTAAACGAATTTGATTTTGCCGAGATCATGCTGAGAACAGAAAAAATAATTATTGAAGGAATAAATAAAGTATAAACAGATTTTGAATTATTGGAAAAATCTCAATTTTAAATAAAATGTCCATAAAAAACATTCGATTAGAAGTAATGCAGCTTCTAGAAAAAAACGTCAGCAGCTATGTTGACCAATATTTAATTCCAGTAGAAAAAATTTGGCAGCCTTCTGATTTTTTGCCCAATTCTGAAGGAGATAATTTTCTGGAAGAAGTAAAAGAACTTAGAGAGATTTCGAAAGACTTGCCTTATGATTTTTGGGTTGCCATGGTAGGTGATATGATTACCGAGGAGGCATTGCCAACCTATGAAAACTGGTTAATGGAGGTGGAAGGAGTTGACAATTTGGAAAGAAACGGTTGGGCAAAATGGGTACGCCAATGGACGGGAGAAGAAAACCGACATGGAGATTTGTTGAACAAATACCTTTATTTATCAGGACGTGTCAATATGCGCGAAATCGAAATGACTACGCAACATCTTATCAATGACGGTTTCGACATTGGAACAGGAAGAGATCCTTATAAGAATTTTGTTTACACTAGTTTCCAAGAATTGGCAACGTATGTTTCTCACAACAGAGTTTCCCAATTGGCCAAAAGTTATGGAGATGCCAAATTAGCCAAAATGTGCAAAATGGTTGCCGGTGACGAAATGCGCCATCACCTTGCCTATAGCGAATTTGTGAACCAGATTTTTAAAATTGACCCGAGCGAAATGATGCTTGCTTTTCAATACATGATGAAAGCAAAAATTGTTATGCCAGCCCATTTCTTGAGAGAATCAGGACAAAAAATTAGCTCTGCCTTTGAACATTTTTCAGATTCAGCACAACGAATTGGAGTGTATACAGCCAATGACTATGTGGATATTATGCAAAAACTCATCGAGAAATGGGAAATAGATAAAATAGGAAGTTTGACCGATGAAGCCGAGAAAGCAAGAGATTACTTGATGAAATTACCGGCTAGAATGGCTAGAATTTCAGAGAGGTTAGTAATTCCAGAAACCTCTTTTCAATTTAAATGGGTAGAACCAGCTAGATTGTAAATTTCAGAATGCAGATTTCAGATTTTTTGAAATTGCCATTGAAATTGATTCTTGCTACTGATTAAAATATTGAATTGCTGATTTTTGAATTTAAAACTTTAAAAATCAGCATTTTTTATAAACACACTTTATAGATGGATAATTCAGATTTAGTCCACAAAACCATACTTTTTGTTCAGGAAAAACTAGAAAATGCCGAGGGCGGTCACGACTGGTTTCATATCGAAAGAGTGTATAAAAATGCCTTGTTAATTGCCGATGGTGAAGTTTGTGATGGTACTGTCGTAAAATTAGCTGCACTTCTTCATGATATTGCCGACAGTAAGTTTCATGATGGAGATGAAACCATTGGCCCAAAAATCGCCCGAGAATTTTTAGAGTCCAATGCTGTTGACAAAGTCACAATCCAACACGTCATCAATATTATAGAAAACATTTCTTTTAAGGGCGGAAATTCTGAAAAAGCATTCTCTTCCGTCGAATTAGACATCGTTCAAGATGCAGACCGATTAGATGCTATTGGCGCCATTGGCATTGCCAGAACATTCAATTATGGCGGTTTTAAAAACAGGCCTTTATACAATCCTAATATTGCTCCAAATCTTCATATGAGTAAGGAAGAATATAAAAATAGTGAGGCGCCAACCATCAATCATTTCTATGAAAAGCTATTGCTTTTAAAGGATAAAATGAATACCGAAACCGGGAAACAAATTGCCCAAGAAAGACATTTATTTATGGAAAAATTCCTTTCGCAATTTTATGCAGAATGGGATGGAGAGAAGTAGTGGTCAGAGTTCAGATTTTTAGTGGTCAGTCGTCGTTTGCAGTTTTGTAAGTGGTCGTTTTTTATTGTTTTAAAACATATTTATGTTGCTTTTCATCAAACTTTAAAACGCTAATTTTTGTACTCTCTTTTTTGATTATTTCCTTTTCACAATTAGAATCAAGAGAATAATTTTTCAACTTCGTTTTAATGGTAATATCATTAAATTTCGATGTCAATTTATTACTTATAATGAATACGCTTCTTGATGTTTCAAACCAAGCGTCTTTACAACCACCAATACTACCATTATCACCAAAAGAATTCTCAAGTTCAAAATTATTTAAGACTTCAATTATCTGATTGTTTTTGAAATAATAAAGATTAATGTAATTGTTGCCAAAAGGATTAACGCTAGAACTTCCGTTATAATTATATCTTATGCCAAAGGCTCTAGTGTCTTTATTCAAATAATAAAGTCCTGTATCAATATTTAATTCATCAAATACCATAGCATCTGAAAACCATTCTGCTTTTTTAATGTATTTCGATTCAAATGATTTTGTGGATTTATTCCAAACCAAAATGTTATTGTCTATATTAAAACAATAATCACATTCAGGGTCATGATCTGTTTTAACGGGTATAACGATAATTACTTTTTTATTTTGATTGGGAATAACTTTTAAGCATATTTTATCTGATAATATATCTTTTTCTTTGACCTTTAAAAAATCAATGGCCTTGTTAACAATTTCTTTGTCTGATGATTCCTGTCCAAAAAATGAACTTGTAAAAAGAAATAGAGTAACTACTAATATATTTTTCATAAATGAATGTTTAACTTTCCAACAACTGAATACTCAAATCTGACCACTGACCACTTTTTTAAATTCCTTTTTCCTTCATTGCTATAATCACATCTGACGCGTTCTTGAAAGTGGGAACTTGTTCAATGATACTTCCAATTCTTTTTTTGTTAAGTTTAAAGGTAATGTCGTTCTCTGTCGTGAATAATAATGCGGTTAAAAAAGGATTATTCATATACGGAGCCAAAACCAAAAAAGCTTCTTCCAAGGAATGGAAGCTTTCTACTTCTTCAGTTTTGTAACGTGCCGTAATCGAAAGACTGAGAAGGTCATTTTCCAATAAAACGGGGCGCACATAAATGTTTTTGAGTTCGGTATCCCCAATGGTTTTGGCCAAAGTTAATTTGGCGTAGGTTTTATTCGCGATGCTTTCTTTTACTTTCTCCCAGAATTGGGCGAATACGGGTTGGAAGGACATATTTTTTAGTTTTAGTTATTCAAGGACAAAAGTGTAAACTTAAGTTATACCTCTATAAATCACATTTATTTTAAATCAAATAATCCCAAAAATTTTCTTTGTGAATGACTTGGGTTGTTTTTGGATGGTATTTCTCCGTAAAAGACTTCGTAAATCGCACTTTTTGATTCGGGTTGTATTTGATTTCAAAAGCTTCAATTTCAGTATTTTTTACTTCCAAATAATCGATTTCGGCTTGTTGTGCATTTCTCCAGAAGAAAGTGTCCTTGAATTGATTTTCATACGCCAATTTCTTCTTGCGCTCGCTGATGACAAAGTTTTCCCAAAGCGCGCCAAAATCATCACGAAGTTCTATTGGATTAAAATTTTTGATAATCCTATTGCGCAAACCATTGTCCCAAAAATATACTTTTTTCCCTTTTTTAAGTTCGTTATCATGGTTTTTGCTAAAGGCTTTCAAACTAAAAACGATAAAGTTTCTCTCCAGAATGTCAATGTACTTTTCGACCGTCAAGCGGTTTATTCCTAAATCATTGGCGAGGGAATTGTAGTTAATTTCGCTACCAATTCGGTACGCCAGCATTTGGACTAATCGCTGTAAAGTGGTTGATTTTTTCACGCCTTCCAAATTCAGAATGTCTTTATACAGAAAGCCTTCCACCAAATCATTCAGGATTTTTTCTTCTTTGCCAGCACTGGTAACCACTTCAGGATAATAGCCAAAAACCAGTCGATGCGGTATTAAACGGGTTTCTTCAATAAAATTAGTGTGTTTGACCATTTCTCCATAACTCAAAGGAAAAAGTTGCAGTTCTTCCTTCCTTCCCACCATTGACTCCTTGGTTTTGTCTGCCAATTCAAAAGCACTGCTTCCGGAAGCAATCACTTGAATTTCAGGACAATTATCGACCATTCGCTTAATCAGCAAACCAATGTTGTGAATCATTTGCGCTTCGTCAATAACCAATATTTTATTATCTCCAATCAACGCTTTTAATCTGTCGGTAGTTATGTTTTCCAATAAAAGTTGGGTGTCGGGTTCATCACCATTCAACCATAGAAAGGATTGGCCTTCGACGGTTTTTTTTATCAATGAGGTTTTGCCTACTTGCCTTGCGCCAAATACCAATATGGCTTTCCCTTTAAAAAGATAGCTGTCAATTTCTGGTTGTGCTTTTCTATTTATCATTTTTGCACCTATTTACAATGCAAATATATAATAAAATGATATTACAATATCAAAAAAATATAATAAAATGATATTACAATATCAAAAAAATATAATAAAATGATATTACAATATCAAAAAAATATAATAAAATGATATTTTAAGAAATGAGTTCAATCAATTATCTAACAGAATACTCATTTACTTTCCTCTAAATTCCGCTTTTCTTTTTTCTAAAAAAGCGGAGGTTCCTTCCCTGAAATCTTCTGTGGCAAAACATTCTCCAAAGGCTTTTATTTCCACTTCAAATCCATTTACACCAGATACAAAGTTGGCGTTTATGGCTTCGATAGCTCTGGAAATGGCGATAGGTGAGTTTTTTATTATGCGTTGTGCCAATGCCTTTGTAAAATCCAAAAGCTCGGCTTGTGGCAGAACATGATTGACTAATCCAGAACGATAAGCGTCGTCAGCTGAAATCATTCCGGCGGTTAGAATCATTTCCATAGCGCGACCTTTGCCAACCAATTGCGGCAAACGTTGCGTTCCGCCATAACCAGGAATGACGCCAAGTGAAGTTTCCGGCAATCCCATTTTGGCATTCTCTGATGCGATTCTAATATGGCAAGCCATTGCCAATTCTAATCCTCCGCCAAGAGCAAAACCATTGATGGCGGCAATCACGGGAGTTTTTAGGTTTTCAATAAAATCAAATAAAATTTGTTGCCCTTGCGATGCCAATTGCGACCCTTCTTTAGCCGAAAAATGAGCAAATTCGGCAATATCGGCGCCAGCCACAAAAGCTTTTTCTCCCCTTCCGGTTATGATAATTAAGCGAACATCCGGATTTTCATCGGCCAATACCAAGGTTTCATGCAACTCTTGAATTGTCGCTTTGTTTAAGGCATTTAATTTTTCTGGTCTATTAATATAAATAGTGGCAATGCCTTTTTCATGTTCCAAAATGATGTTTTTCAATGCCATAACTTCGTAGATTTATTGGTTTATAATTGGCAAAGAAACGGTAAAAGTCGTCCCTTTTCCTTTACGGGATTCGAATGTAATGGTTCCGTTATAATTTTCGATAATATTTTTGATGATGCTAAGTCCCAATCCCATTCCGCTGGATTTTGTTGTGAATTTAGGTTCAAAAATACGGTTGAAATCTTCTGTCGCTATTCCAATTCCATTATCGGCAACGGTAATGATAACATTGTTGGATTCTTTTTTTATAGTTACAGCGACTGCTTTGTTTTCTTGCTGTTCTGGAATCGCTTGAATGGCATTTTTTACCAAATTAGTAATAATTCGGATGAGTTGTGTTCGGTCAATTTTTGAAATAATCTCGCCTTCTTCCGCCTTAAAATGGACATATTCTTCATTGAAAAGATCCATTGTCAATTCAACCACATCAACAACATTCAAGGTTTCATTTTGTTGGGCTGGCATCGATGCAAAGTTGGAAAATGCCGAAGCCACGGAACTCATTGTATCGATTTGTTGTATCAAGGTTTCAGAATAATCGTTGATTTTTTGTTTTAGGTTAGGGTCGTTTGGGTCAAATTTCCGCTGAAAACTTTGCACCGTCAATCGCATTGGCGTCAGCGGATTTTTGATTTCATGCGCCACCTGTTTGGCCATTTCCCGCCAAGCTTCTTCCCTTTCGCTTTGGGCTAATTTTAGTGCACTTTCTTCGAGTTCATCGACCATGGCATTATAAGCTTTTATCAAAAGATTAATTTCTTTGCTACTGGCTTCGAGGACAATTTTTTCGTTTTTTTGGTTCAAGCTGGTCTCGCTCAATTTATCGGAAATGGTCTTTAACGATTTTGTGATATAAGACGAAAGAAAATAAGCAACCGCAAAAGCAACCAAGAGCATAAAACTATATACTTGCGCCAGTCTTACCAAGAAATTTTGTAATTCTGTTTGATAATAACCTTCATCTTCCACATACGGTAAATTCAAAATTCCCAAAGGTTTGAACTTATCGTCTTTTATCAAACTATAAGAAGACCGATTTTTTTTTCCGTTGCTGTTTTTAATGTCCACATATCGTTTTTCGATAGAAGATTGAACCAGTTTTATGATGTATTTTGGAATTGGCGGAGCGACCGGATCAATAGAAAATTTGGATTTCGAGGATTTTAAAAGCTTTCCTTCCAAACTATAAATGTTAATCTCGAGATTGTGAATATCCGATAATTCATGAATTTTATCCTTAAAAATCAGGGATAAATTGCTGGGCGTAAGCGGATAGGTGGTATTCGAAAGCACGTAATTGATGTTTTCCTTTATAGCATCTTCCTTGCGGTCTAAACGTTCTTGATGGTATTCTTTGGCTTCATTTTTAAACTGTATAATTGAAATGGAGGCCAATAACACAGATGCCACAATTATCAATAGAATCATCGAAAGGAAAATCCTGATTTGTAAAGAAAGCATCGATATCTTGAAGCCTTTGAACATATTTAGGATTTGTTTTTTTCTCGAATCCGTTTGTAAAATTTAAAACCAAGCATAATAAAAACCGAAAACAACACGATTCCAATAACACCATAAATCCAGTTCACAGCATTTTTCAGTATGACTAAAAACACTACAGCAAACAGGATGATTGTGGCACCTTCGTTCCACAAACGCATAAAATTTGTTGAGTATTTTACTTCGTCATTTTGCAATTCCTTGAATATTTGATGGCATTTAAAATGATATAAATACAACACAAATACAAAGCCAAGTTTTACGTGCATCCAAGGCATTTGCAACCAAGCTTTTCCAAGTTCTGTAAAAAACAACATCCAAAAAGCAAAAATACTGGCTAAAATCGCCGATGGCCAAGTGATAATATACCACAAACGATACGTCATTATCTTGTATTGTTTTTGCAAGATTTCTTTTTCTGGCGAAGGTTTTTCGTTGGCTTCAATTTGGTAAACAAACAAACGAACAATATAAAAAAGTCCCGCAAACCAAGTGATAACAAAAATTAAATGCAACGATTTTAGGTAGTTGTAGTAGTCCATTTTATAACTTTGTCTCTATTTATTTAGCCCAATCCTTGATCCAATTTCCAACAGTTTGGCACCATTCGTCACTATCATTCAAACAAGGAATTGCCATAAAATTCTCGCCACCGTGAGCTTTGAACTCATGATTGGCTTCCATGGCGATTTCCTCCAAAGTTTCTAAACAATCCGAAACGAAAGCTGGGGTTACCACTGCCAAATTCTTGATTCCTTTTTCGGGCATTTTGTTTACTTCAACATCGGTGTAAGGCGTAAGCCATTTGTCTCCCGCCAATCGCGATTGAAACGTCTGGCTGTATTTCCCTTCCGGAATTCCCAATAATTTTACCACCTGTTTCGTGGTTTCGTAACATTGATGACGGTAACAAAATTCGTGTGCTGGCGAAGGCGTGTTGCAGCAAGAACCGTCAATTTTGCAATGCGATTTGGTGATGTCGGTTTTGCGAATGTGTCGCTCCGGGATTCCATGATACGAAAACAACAAATGGTCGTAATCAAAACCTTCCAGGTGGCCTTTAATTGAATCGGCTAGATTTTTTATATAGTCGGGTTTGTTGTAAAATGCAGGGACAATCGTGAATTTCATTTCCGGAAAATGTTTTTTACGCAATTTTTCTGCGAGTTCCAAAATGGTCGTTGTCGAGGCCATCGCATGTTGCGGATACAAAGGAAAAAGCAACACTTCGTTTACGCCTTTATCGTGCAATTCTTGCAATCCTTTGAGAATGGACATTGTTCCATAACGCATGGCGAGCGAAACAGGAATTGATGTTTGAGCTTGCACTTTTTTCTGCATTCTTTGCGAAATTACCACGAGAGGAGACCCTTCGTCCCACCATATTTTGGCATAAGCTGCAGCTGATTTTTTTGGTCTTGTTTGAAGAATAATGCCCCGAACCAACAAGGCTCGCAACAAAAACGGAACGTCAATCACGTACTTATCCATCAAAAATTCGTCCAAATACGGTTTTACAGCTTCCGGGGTTGGGCTTTCTGGCGAACCAAGATTTACTAATAATACACCTTTCATATTTTTTGTTTTGTTTTATTAACCCAATCAGACCTGATTGGGTTGTTATTTTTACATGTTTGGATTGATGGCCATCAAATATTTTTTAGGAGTCGTTCCAAATTTCTTCTTAAAGGCTGCGATAAAATGGCTTCCTGTACTGTAACCAATTTTCAGTCCGACTTCGTTTACATTGTAGGAACCGCTATCCAATAGTTTTCGGGCAGAATCCATTTTATAATCGAATAGAAACCCATAAACGGTATCACCGTAAATTTGTTTGAAGCCCATTTTTAGTTTTTTTAAAGATAGGCCAATTTCATCGGCTAACTCTTGCAATCCGGGTGGTTCGGCCATATTGGCAAGAATAATTTCCTTGGCTTTTTTAATTTTCAACACATTTTCCTCATCAATCAAAAACGGACATTGTTCTGCATTTGGATCTTCGGTTCGATTGAAATACAAACTTAACAATTCATATCCTTTTCCCTTGTAATACAAGTTTTTTATGGAAGGATGCAAGTTGTAATGAAACAATTGGCTCAACACAATTGCCATCGACGGACTAATATCTCCTTCTTTATAGTACTTTTTATCCTTGTTATCGTCACTCAAAAAAGTGATGTAGTTGGCTTCAGAAGAAAATAAATTATGGAATTTTTTGATAGAAATAATGACAGAAATAACCCAAGAATTGGGCTCTATTTCTAGATTTAATGGCAACTCTTTTTGTGGATTGTATAACAGTAATGATTTCTCTTCTTTTAGAGCCAAGGCATAATTTCCCTGGTTGAAAATAAACTTTGCTTTCCCTTTTAGCCCAAAATGAAATTGTATTAATCCACTTTTGACTTCCCGCTGTGTGTAATATATTTCTTCACTATCATTCTGAAAACGAAGTAGGGTAAAGTCGTCTTCAATTGTTATAACGTCTTGAGAACTCATTGCGACATTTTTTTTTAATAATATACTATTTGTCAAATTTGCATTCAGAACTATTGAAAAATTAACTTTCTAAACAGCTTGATTTCAGTACAAAAATAGTGTTTTTTGCATTAAAATATATATTTAC
>JBIKPM010000031.1:0-12084 GCA_044357435.1 Flavobacterium sp.
AGCGGTTTTTGTACACTATTCAGACGAAATATCGAACAATTTGCTAGAAGATTTCGATAAATTCTATGATTTGTTTGAAGAAAAAAACCTCTAAATTTCTTTAGAGGTTTTTGGTACGACTTAGTACCCGGAGCCGGAGTCGAACCGGCACGGTTTCCCACAGGTGTTTGAGACCAGCGCGTCTACCAATTCCGCCATCCGGGCTTAGCAGACCTGAAATAACAACAGTTACTTCAACGCAATAAAGAGATATTTAGTGGTAGCTAAACGTCTTTTCCTTTAACACGGTGCAAATGTAAAAAATATTATAACAAATTCTAATAAAAATTCTCTAAAATTTCCTTTCCAAGTTCGATTTTATTCCTAAATTTGCACCTCGTTAAAAGGAAACAGACTAACTAACTACACCCGAGGCGTATACAAACATCTGGCTTTAAACAAATTCAAAGCCTAATTGTATTGGAGCGTAGCGGAATAAAACAAATGAATTAATGTCAAACCTAGAACCAGAAGCTAAAATTTTTGCCTGTTCACAAAGTGTTTACCTTGCAGAGAAAATGGCCAAGGAATACGGAATTCCTTTAGGTAAAATGACAATGTCTAATTACAGTGATGGAGAATTTCAGCCGTCTTATGAGGAGTCTATAAGAGGTTTACGTGTTTTTATTGTATGTTCTACTTTTCCAAGTGCAGATAATTTAATGGAATTGTTACTGATGATAGATGCTGCCAAACGCGCCTCAGCAAGACATATAACGGCAGTAATTCCTTATTTTGGTTGGGCAAGACAAGACCGAAAAGACAAGCCTAGAGTTCCGATTGGAGCTAAATTAGTCGCTAAATTATTAGAAACTGCTGGCGCAACCAGAATCATGACGATGGATTTGCATGCAGATCAAATTCAAGGATTTTTTGAAAAACCAGTGGATCACCTTTTTGCTTCGACTATATTTTTACCTTATGTAGAAAGTTTGAAACTAGACAATCTAATGATTGCTTCTCCTGATATGGGAGGTTCTAAAAGAGCTTATGCCTATTCTAAATTTTTAAATTCAGAAGTAGTAATTTGCTATAAACAAAGAAAAGCAGCAAATGTTATTGAAACTATGGAGCTGATTGGCGAAGTGAAAGGTAAAAATGTAATTCTGGTTGATGATATGATTGATACAGGAGGCACATTGGCGAAAGCCGCCGATTTAATGATAGAAAAAGGAGCTTTAAGCGTAAGGGCTATTTGTACTCACCCTATTTTGTCAGGTGCAGCCTACGAAAAAATAGAAAATTCCAAATTATTGGAATTGATAGTTACTGATTCTATTCCGTTAAAGAAAGAATCAAACAAAATAAAAGTGGTGAGTTGTGCGCCTCTTTTTGCTGAAGTAATGCACATGGTACACCACAACAATTCCATTAGCGGAAAGTTTTTGATGTAAGTTTTTCAGCGAAGACACAACGGCAAAAAATTTTAAAATTGATTTTTGAAATTGAGATTGCCATTTATTAAACAGTAATTTATTATTTATTAACTATATTTTTTTACAATGAAATCGATTACAATTAAAGGATCAGAAAGAGAAAGCGTGGGCAAAGTTGCGACTAAAGCCATACGTAATGCTGGAGCGGTTCCTTGCGTGTTATACGGAGGAAATCAACCAGTGCATTTTTCAGCAGATGAAAGAGCATTTAAAAGCTTGGTTTACACTCCAAACGCGCACACTGTCGCGATTGAACTTGGAGAAAAAACTTACAATGCAGTTTTACAAGACGTACAGGTACACCCTGTATCAGACAAAATCTTACACATTGACTTCTTTCAATTAAACGAAAGCAAAGAAATCACTATGGAAGTTCCTGTTAAAATTGTTGGAACATCGCCAGGGGTATTATTGGGTGGTGATTTACGTTTAAATCAAAGAAGACTAAAAGTAAGAGCATTGCCTAAAAATCTTCCTGATTACATTGAAGCTAACATTTCTGAACTTCAGATGGGTAATAAACTGTATGTGACTAAAGTTGAAACAAAAAATTTCAAATTGGTACATCCAGACAACACCGTAATTTGTCAAGTGAAGATTTCTCGTGCCGCCATGAAGGCAGCTCAAGAAGCAGCAAAAGCAGCAAAAGCACCTGCAGGGAAAAAGAAAAAATAATATTTTTCAACCTATTATCAAGAAAGCATCAGTTGTACAACTGGTGCTTTTTTTGTTTTATGAAGCACTCGTATTAGGAATATCAAGAACCATTGCTCCTGCTGTATACTGTATCTTTCGTGGCGAACTCCACCACAAAAGGATGCCGTTCCCATCAGGGCTAAATACAGATAATCATTTTCAAAATTTAAATCCAGAAAAACCTTAAACCATTAAGAAATTTAAGTTTCATTAAGATTCCAAGTCATTCTTAAAGAAACTTAATTTTAATGGTTTGAAAGAAAAAAGTATGTTCACAACATTCACCGATGAAACAATTAAGTAATTATACTATTTTTGTACCATGCTAAAATGGTTAAACGCACTTTTTTCAAAAACAAAAACAGAAGACAATACAGATTGTATGAAACCGGAGGTTCCCGAACACCAAAAAAACAATATAAAAAAAGTGAGTACTAAATATTTAATCGTCGGACTGGGCAATATTGGCGCCGAATATGCAAATACACGGCACAATATCGGTTTTAAAATTGTCGATTTCTTCGCAAAAAAAGAAGGAATCTCCTTCGAAACCGTTAAACTGGGTTCGCTTGCCGAGTACAAATTTAAAGGCCGAACTTTTTTGCTTTTGAAACCCAATACCTACATGAATTTGAGCGGAAAATCAGTAAAATATTGGATGGACAAGGAAAACATTCCGCTCGAAAACATTTTAGTTATTACGGATGATTTGAATCTCTCTTTTGGAAAAATCCGCATTAAACCAAAAGGAAGCGACGGCGGACACAACGGACTTAAAAGCATTCATGCGACTTTAAACACAACCGATTATGCCCGTTTCCGTTTTGGTATCAGCGACGAATTTAAAAAAGGAAAGCAAGTAGATTATGTTTTGGGCGAATGGGATGATGCTGAAAAAGCAAAACTTCCAGAACGATTAGAATTGGCCTCCGAAATTATAAAATCATTTGGAACCGCCGGTTTAGAAAACACGATGACCGCTTTTAACGGGAAATAGAAAGGTTTTGAATTCAATTATTTAAATACTTATCTTTGAGTAAATTATCCTACTAATGAAAAAAAATCTTAATGCTATAGCTATACTTTTTACTATATTTTGTTTTATCACAACGTTTTCAGGCTACGGTCAGCAAACTAAAATCAATAAAAATACCCTTCAACAAAAAATCTCAAAAACCGGGTATATTCGATGTGCCACAACAGAAAACGAAAAATTGTTGCAAATTAAAAATCCAAAACGATTGAGCAGAGCTCAATTCGAGAATTGGCTGGCGCCAATTATTGCTACACAACAAGAAAAGAATTTGACTAGCAAGACAGCCATAACAATTTATACTATACCCGTAGTTATTCATGTCATTCATGATGGGGATGCAATAAACACAAGTAGTTCTCATTTAAGTGAAAATATTTCTGATGCCCAAGCAGCTTCACAGATTACGGTATTGAATCAAGACTTCAGAAAAAAGTCAGGGACTCCCGGTTATGGCACGACAGGATACCAATTAGGGGTTGATTGCCTGATAAATTTTGTTTTAGCGAAACAAGATCCTTATGGAGTTTTAACAACTGGTATTGAACACATCAATCTAGGTAAAGTAGATTGGTCGGAAGAAGAAATTGATGCCATTGTAAAACCAGAAACCCAATGGAATCCCAATAAGTACCTTAATATATGGAGCGTCAAATTGTCATCCAACTTATTAGGTTATGGTCAATTCCCATCCAATTCTACCCTAAGTGGTTTAAATACGATAGGTGGCGAATCCCTTACGGATGGCGTAGTCATCAATTATGATGCTTTGGGAACAAATGCGGAGAATGACGGGTCTTTTCAATTGAATCCCAAATATAACATGGGTCGCACCACTACTCATGAAGTGGGTCATTTTTTAGGGCTGAGACACATTTGGGGTGATGGAGACGGGGATGAAGTAGCCGATAGCCCAGATTGCACGGCATCAGATTATTGCTCAGACACCCCCCAAGCGGGATGGGAGCACTATGAATGCGGTGTTTTTGATACTTGTAAATCCACAACTGTTTCGGAAAATGACATGACCGAAAACTATATGGATTACACGAACGATGCCTGTATGAATACTTTTACAGCAGGACAAAAAGCCCGAATGGTGGCCGTAATGACCAATTCTCCTAGGCGAAAAGAGTTGCAGAGTTCAACAGTGGCAACACCTGGTTTTACCACAACTTTAGATGCGACCCTGAAAAATATTTTAATAACTGTTTCGGGTTGTAACACTTCTTTTACCCCTTCCATAAATTTTGAAAACAAAGGAACGACAACCATACAAACCCTAAAAATCACCTACAATATCGATAATTTGAATCCAAAAACTTTTGTATGGAATGGTAGTCTTGCCCAAAATGCCTACGGTTTAATTAGCTTGCCAGAAATGCCTTTATCTAGCGGGACACATCAATTCAGCGCAACAATAACTGCTGTCAATAACCTTCCGGATCTAAATAGTCTTAACGATAGTGTTTCTAAAAATTTTACTATCCCTTCTTTAAATCAGTTGACCGGAGATTCAAGTCCAAGTGTTACTTTGACATTGCAGTGTGATAGAGATGGGAGTGAAACCTCGTGGGCTTTAAAAAATAGTAATGGAGCAACTCTTTACAGCGGTGGTCCATATACCGATGCGGTTTCTTCAACTAAATTAAATTCTCCTATAACTGCAAATTTTAATCTTATAAATGGGGAATGTTATACCTTCACTATTAATGATTCTTATGGAGATGGTATTAACACCAATGGTGGCGTGGGGAGCTATTCCTTAAAAGACGAAAACAACATTGTATTTGCATCAGGCGGAACATTCCTTTTTAATGAATCCACATCTCTTTCAATCGGCACTTTAGGAAATGCAAAATTTGAAACTTCTAATGGTATATTTATATTCCCAAACCCTACAAAAGACACTTTGAATATTCATATTCCAAGCCTTTTTGGATTGCCAAATAGTTTTTCCATTGGTAACAGCTTAGGTAAAACAATCCTTCAAAAACAAGTTACGAAAGAATCAGATTTAACCATAGATACTTCAACCTTGGGCAGTGGTGTTTATTTGATTACTATTGTAAAAGAAAATGAGAAAAAAACGCTACAGTTCATCAAAGAATAGATGTTTAACAAAAAACTTGAAGGGGATTGATGTGTTTCAATCCTCATTTTAGATTATCCCAATTCATGCACATATTGAAACTTAAATTCAACTAATGAGTGCAACTTTTTAGAAACGAGTTGCAAGTAAATTAAATATTTTTTCAGAAAGAGAGAAAAGAAATAAATTTATAACTACTTACATTTAATTTTCTGTACAATTTGTACCCCTTATTAATACTTTTGTCTATAAATAATGAAAAGAAATTTTTCCAAATCTATTTTTAAAATATTAATTGTTGTTTGTCTTTTCGTACTAGGCCCAGTATCCGGGCAGCGCAAAAAACAAACAGAAAACACCTTGTTTGGAAAACAAATAAAACCCGAAAATATAAATCCAAAAAATGGTGTTATTCGATGTGCCTCCGCAGAGTATGAAAATTTCCTCCAAGAGAAGAATCCCAAGAGAATGACCGAAGGCCAGTTTGAGGCTTGGGCTGCCCCGCTAGTTCAAAAACATATCGCTATGCGAACTAACTCTAAATCCTCTGGAGAAGTTATAACCATTCCAGTTGTGGTTCACGTAATACACCACGGTCAGGCGGTTGGCTCTGCCCCAAACATTACCGACATTCAGGTACAATCCCAAATTACAGTACTGAATCAAGATTATGGCAAAATTATAGGCACTCCTGGCTATAATACAAATCCAGCAGGTGTAGACACCCAAATTCAATTTGTTTTAGCGCAACAAGACCCATACGGCAACCCAACCAATGGGATTGACCGGCGGAGTTTTTGTCAGGAATCATGGTCAACCACTGATATTGAATCAACCTTAAAACCAGCAACAATTTGGGATCCTACCCAATACCTAAATTTGTGGAGTATTGAATTTACGGATAGCACTCTTTTGGGCTATGCCCAATTTCCTGATGCTTCAGGTTTAAGTGGCCTTAGCGGCAGTGGAAATGCAAATACGGATGGAGTTGTGGTTAAGTATAATGCATTTGGCAGTGGAACTGGCAGTTCTTTTTTGTTAAACGCTCCCTATAACAAAGGAAGAACTATGACACACGAAATAGGACATTGGCTTGGGTTAATTCACATTTGGGGAGACGGTTCAAATTGCACCACCAATACTGATTATTGTGATGACACCCCAGTGGCAAAAGAGGCCAATTATGGGTGCGTTAGCGGTACTGACAGCTGTACTTCGAAACTTGGTTTAGATATGATTGAAAATTATATGGATTATACGGATGATTCGTGTATGAATATTTTCACCCAAAACCAAAAGGACAGAATGTACGCCATTTTGAATAATGCCCCTAGAAGAAATAGCCTAAAAACCTCAGCCAAAGGCACATCTGTACTTTTGCTCGCGAACGATGCCGAGATAAAACTGGAATCCAGTTGTACCGTCGCCACTTGTAGTTCCGTTCCAAATCAAACGATTCAAAATATCACAATTTACAATAGGGGCACGAGTAATTTGACATCGGCAACGCTGAATTACACTATTAATGGCGGAAGCAACATATTATATTCTTGGGCAGGTAGTTTAGCAACTAATAAATTTGCCACTTTCCCTATAACCATCAATTCTCCCAGTAACGGAACTATAACTATTACTGCCGACAAAGTCAATGGTGTGTCGGATCAAAGAACCACAAATAATTCCGTTTCAGGAAGTTTTATTATTCCGGTGGCTCCCCCAAACTTTACTTTTACCAATTATATATTTCGATTGCAACAAGACTACTATGGGAGCGAAACTACTTGGAGCATCAAAAATGCAGCAGGAACAATTTTATATGAAGGCGGTCCCTACACTGACACTTATGTAAACGAAACAACCATATCCCCTATTCCAACGTTGATAACCCAAAACTGGACATTACCAAGTAATCAATGCTATACTTTCACCATAGACGATGCTGCTGGCGATGGAATTTGTTGCGGCACGAACTCGGGCGACTCAGGCACCGGTTATTATGATCTTAAATCTACCGACGGATCAACTATTATAACTTCCGGGGCTTCTTTTACATCGAGCGAAAGCAAATCTTTTACGACTAATACAATTCTTGATACGACAAAACCTACCCTTACAACTGTAGCTGATAGAGATGAAAATGTTGATGCCAAATGTGAATTTTCCATTCCAGACTATACACTTCTTACTGCTGCTGCTGATAATAGCGAAACAGTTACCTTAACACAATCGCCGAGTCAAGGCACAATTATAAGCGGTAATGGGACAGTGCAGTTAATTACACTAACAGCACTTGACAGTAACGGTAATTCTGATTTTACAACTTTTAGTATTACACTCAGAGAAAATGACATCTATCTTTTTCCTAACCCCGCAAAAGAAACCATAAATATTATAACAAGCTATTGTGTACTGCCAAATAGTTTTTCTATTTATAACAGCGCAGGGCAAATGATAAACCAAAAAGAGGTTGAAACGGCAATCGATTTAACCATAAATACTTCGACGTTGAGCAGTGGTATCTACTCGATTACGATTGAAAAAGAAAACGAAAAAAAAACGCTGCAGTTCATTAAGGAATAGCTTTTCAAACTAAAAAACTTGAAGAGGGTTGATTTTATTTCATTTTTTTAGTTATCCAAATTCATACATATATTTGGTATAATTTGTGATAAGCCATTTGTAATCAAAAAATTGTAAAAAAATACAGCCTCTTTTAACACAAAATAGAAAAAGAGCCAATTTCTCATTTTTTTGCATTTCAGATCAATATTTTCTATAATAAAAGTTAATTTTATAGATTTATAGCCTTTTATTTTTTATTTTTTGTAAAATTTGTAATTTATAATACTATTTCTTTGAATGATGAAAAGAATTGCCCCCATTTCTATTCTTAAAATGCTCGTTGTTATTTGTCTCTTTGTTCTGGGTCCAGCCTCTGGACAGAGCAAAAAACAATCAGAAAAAACCCTGTTTGGTAAAGAAATAGCTCCTGAAAAAGTAAATCCAGAAAATGGGGTCATACGATGTGGTACAACTGAGTATGAAAGTTATCTTCAAGAAAAACATCCGAAACGGATGAAAAATTCTCAATTTGAGTCATGGATAGCCCCGTTGATCCAAAATCAGGCCTCAATGAGAACCTCTCAAACCAATGCCATAATTACCATTCCTATAGTAGTCCATGTTATTTATAATGGGCAAGCGGTAGGTACCGCCCCAAACATTAGTGATGTTCAGGTAGAATCGCAAATCACAGTGCTCAACCAAGATTTTAGAAAAACGGGGTTTGGCTCTAATACAAACCCAGTAGGCGCCGATACTGAAATTCAGTTTGTATTGGCCAAACAAGACCCCAACGGAAATCCAACAAATGGGATTGACAGAGTGAGTTTGTGCAAAGATTCATGGACAAACTCTGATATTGAAACCATATTAAAACCAAACACCATTTGGGATCCTACCCAATATTTAAATTTGTGGACTGTTGAGCTAGATGATAATAAATTGCTTGGTTATGCTCAATTTCCTGAAGGTTCTGGCCTTATTGGTTTAAGTGGGGCAGGAGGAACAGCCGCCACAGATGGGGTTGTAATACGATATAACGCATTTGGTAGCGGAATAGGTCCAAGCTATATACTAAAATCACCTTATAACAGAGGCCGAACAACCACCCACGAAATTGGTCATTGGTTGGGACTAATCCATATTTGGGGAGAGGGATCTAGTTGTGCCTCGAATACCGATCATTGTGCAGATACTCCAACTGCCAAAGATCCAAATTATGGTTGCCCAACAGGAATGGACAGTTGTACTTCTAGATCTGGAGTTGACATGATAGAAAATTATATGGATTATACAGATGATAGTTGCATGAATATTTTTACCCAAAACCAAAAGACTAGAATGAATACTGTCATGACAAATTCTCCTAGAAGAAGTAGTTTAAAAACGTCTAATAAAGGCAATGCTATACCTTTATTTGCTAATGATGCCGAAGTTAAACTGGAGTCAAGTTGTGCCGTCGCCACTTGTAGCACCAATCCCAATCAAACCCTTCAAAATATTACAATCTATAACAGAGGCACTAGTACTTTGACATCGGCAACGCTTAATTATTCTATTAATGGCGGAAGCAGTATCCCTTATCCTTGGACAGGTAGTCTAGCGACTAATAAATTTGCCACTTTTCCCGTAACGATTAATTCTTCCATAAATGGAACTATCATTGTCAGTATTGATAAGGCCAATGGGGTTACAGATCAAATAATTCCAAATAATTCCGCGATAGGAAGTTTTGTTGTTACAGGAAATCCTTCGAATTATACTTTTACCAATTATCTTTTTAGATTACAACAAGATTATTATGGAAGCGAAACGACTTGGAATCTAAAAAATAATACAACTGGGGCGATTGTAGACAAAGGGGGACCCTACACTGACACCTATGAAAATGCAACAACTGTATCCAAGATTCCAAATTTGATAACCCAAAACTGGACATTGGCCAATAACCAATGCTATACTTTTACAATCAACGACTCTGGAAAGGACGGGATTTGTTGTGGCACTGCTCTTGGAGATTCTGGCACTGGTTATTATGACATTAAATCTTCTGATGGATTAACCGTTATAACTTCTGGAGCCTCTTTTACTGCGAGCCAGAGCAAATCCTTCACCACCAACTCCCTTGGGAACAAGGAGTTTGAAACATTCAACGCTATTTTTCTATATCCAAATCCTACAAAGGGAACTTTAAACATAAGCGTTCCAAGTAGTTTTGGCCTGCCAAATGGCTATACCATTACCAATACGCTAGGTCAAATCATCCTCCAAAAAGAGGTTTCGGAAGCAATTGATTTGACCATAAACACATCGTCCTTAAGTAATGGAATCTATTTTATTACCGTTACCAAAGAAAACGATAAAAAAACGATGCGATTTATCAAGGATTAGTTTTTTTGACCAAAAACATAGGGCGGATTGATTTACTTCAATCCGCTTTTTTTATATGTTATTATTACCCTAAATTTGCACCATTCTAAAACAGCTGCTTTGAAGATTTTTCATTCCATAAACGATTTCAAATCCACAAAAAAAACCATACTCACCCTGGGTACTTTTGATGGAGTCCATGTTGGTCATAAAAAAATCTTGGAAAAAGTAACCCAAAATACGGGCGATGACTCTGAAAGTTTGGTACTTACTTTTTTTCCGCATCCCCGCATGGTTTTAGAGGAAAAATCAGAGGTGAAATTACTCAATACCCTATCCGAAAAAGTAGCCTTATTAGAAAAAATAGGACTCGAAAACCTTGTCATTCATCCTTTTGACGAAACGTTTTCAAGATTGTCCGCCCATGAATTTGTAAAAACGGTTCTTGTGGATCAGTTCCATATCAAAAAAATAATTATTGGTCATGACCACCGCTTTGGAAGAAATCGTACTGCAAATATTGACGACCTCATTACTTTTGGCAAACAGTATGATTTTGAGGTGGAACAAATATCCGTTCAAGAAATTGAGGCCGTTTCCGTAAGTTCTACCAAAATCAGAAAGGCGCTACAGAAAGGAAATATGGCTTTGTCAAATGAATATCTAGGCTATGACTATTTTTTGTCTGGCACCATTTTCAAAGGAAAACAATTAGGAAGAACCTTAGGCTTTCCCACAGCCAACTTGAAAATCGAAGAAAACTACAAACTCATTCCCCGAAATGGCGTTTATATAGTACAGAGCACAATCCATCAAACAACAGTTTTCGGAATGATGAATATTGGCTACAACCCTACCGTAGCGGGAGAACATTTATCTGTCGAGATTCATTATTTTGATTTTGATGCTGATTTGTACGGTCATGAAATATCGGTTTCCGTATTGCAATTTCTTCGCCCGGAACAAAAATTTGAATCTGTGAATCTTTTGAAGGAACAATTGGAAAAAGACAAAAAAACGGCATTAACATTCCTCCACAAATCTTAGCGGGAGCCGCTCTAAATTTTTCTAAATTAATTTCATTGTTTGTCTGATTAAAATTTTAAAAAAGCTAATAATACTAACCTCTATATAGTCCCTACGGGACATTTGAACTTGGTTAACTTTATTTAATTCTACCTATATTTTGCTCCTAACGGAGCATACCTCGTAGAGGTTAAATGTTGGTAGCAAGATGGTCATAAATTACAAATTTGTCCCGTAGGGACTATATTTAGATTTAATCAGACAACATTGAATTAATTTCACCGAATCATACTATATTTTTTGTAAATTTGATAGTTACCGCACTGTTTAGTAAAGAACCACTTATTCTAACCTCCTAAAAACAAATCACATGAAACTATCAAAAGAATTTTACAATGGAGCCATCATCTTTGCCGGAATTGGCATTTATTTTTTATTGATGGACGTGTTGGGACTTGCCCATTTGTTTTACTTGCGTTTCTTGAATGTTGTATTCGTTTTTTATGGCGTAAACAAAACAGCCCAAATGAATCTTGCAGAAGGGAAAAAAGATTTTATTTCTAATGCCGTTTCGGTTATGGCCACTTCGCTTGTTGGCGTGTTGCTTAGCGTTATTGGATTAGTTATTTACAGTTACATCAAAGGAGGCGATGCTTATGTGCAATCCCTATCAGAAACCTTCTTATTCGGAGGAAACCCATCCGTCATGACCTACAGTATTTGTTTGTTTTTTGAGGGAATTGCATCCTCCGTAATTGTCACCCTGCTAGTCCTGTTGTATTGGAACAATCGGTATCCGGCTGATTAGCTTTGGGCTGATAAAATTTATT
>JBIKPM010000223.1:0-4156 GCA_044357435.1 Flavobacterium sp.
AAAATTCATTGAGGAAAAACTCCACGATGTTGATATTATTAAAAACACCGAAGTCATTTATTACATGCGAAACGATGCTAAGGAACTCATCGGCATCAATAAAAACGTCAGCAGTAAAATCAACCTTGTTTTAGAAAAAAATGCCATAGAAACCATCACTTTTTTCCAGCAAGTCGACGGCGATATCTATCCCGAAAAGGACTTACCCGAAAACGCGCGAAAATTGCGCGGATTAGTCTGGCGTGGCGACGAACGAATAAAATCAAAAGACGACATTTTTCCACCGGAAGAAAATATTGAAAACGACAAACTAGTCCAGCAAGCGAAAGATGAAAATGCCAAAGAAAATGTTCCAATGAAAATCCGGAAAGAAACCTTGAATTACGATAAGAAGAAGAAAAAGAAGTAGTTTTCAGGTTTCAGTGTCATTGCGAGGCACGAAGCAAACGCATAACGAGAGCAACTGATGCGATTCCTCCTTCGTCGGAATGACAAATTTCAAGATAAAAGCAATCAAATCAACAAACAACATTGAACAACGATTTCCTAAAATACCAAGCCCAAACGTCTCCCTATCCTTTAGGAATGGAGGTTTCACACGCCAAAGGCTCTTATATTTTCGATACCAACCATAAAAAATACCTGGATTTCGTGGCCGGCGTTTCGGCTTGTACGCTTGGACACCAACCGCCAAGAGTCAATCAGGCGATAAAGGACCAGTTGGACAAATATTCTCACGTGATGGTGTATGGCGAATATTCGCAAAGCCCGGCTGTGGACTATTGCAAACTGCTGGCTTCGCTCCTACCCGAACCTTTAAAAAAAACCTATTTGGTCAATTCCGGTACTGAGGCTATTGAGGGTGCTTTAAAACTCGCCCGAAGAACCACCGGCAGAAGCCAATTGATTTCTTGCCACAACGCCTATCACGGCAACACCATGGGTTCGATGAGTGTGATGGGATTCGAAGAACGCAAACGTATTTTTCGTCCGTTGATTCCCGATGTCGAATTTATCACTTTCAACAACGAAGCAGACATTGACAAAATAACCACCAAAACTGCAGGTATTCTTCTAGAAACCATTCAAGGTGGTGCCGGATTTATTCAACCCCAAAACGATTTCCTGAAAAAAGTTCGCAAACGTTGCACTGAAGTGGGTGCGATGATGATACTCGACGAAATCCAACCGGGTTTTGGTAGAACAGGCCAACTTTTTGGATTCCAAAACTACGATGTTGTTCCTGATATTATCGTTATGGGAAAAGGAATGGGCGGCGGAATGCCTGTGGGCGCTTTCACGGCTTCCGCAGCAATGATGGACTTATTGAGCCATAATCCCAAATTGGGGCACATCACGACTTTTGGAGGTCATCCTGTCATTGCGGCAGCCTGCTTGGCTACTTTGCAGGAAATTACCGAAACAAATTTGATGGCAGAAGCCTTGGAAAAGGAAAAACTCTTCAAATCACTTTTGGTACATCCTTTGATTAAAGAAATTAGAGGAAAAGGATTAATGTTGGCGGCAATGACAGAAAGCGCAGCGATAACCAATGAAGTGATTCTGAAATGCCAAGACAAGGGACTTATTTTATTTTGGCTTTTATTCGAACCCAATGCCATAAGAATTACGCCACCTTTAACCATTTCTGAAAAAGAAATTCGGGAAGGTTGCGCAATACTAATTGAAGTGATGAATTCTATTATAGATTAAAATTGAAATTGCCATTGAAATTGAAATCTCCATTGAAAATCTGTTAATTAAATTGTTCACAACAATTCCAAGTTTTCCTCACCATAACAATAAGGTTGCCTAATTTTATTTTGGGCAAACTCAAAAAAATAAGCTATGCAATTAAGCAACGAGGAAGAAGAATATAACCTATCTCTATCCAAATTTGAGTCGATGTTAAAAACCAACAAAGTGCTCTTTTTTGACTCCGAAGAATTTGAAGATATTATCTTGCATTATCTAGATATGGGCAAAGCCTCTTTGGCAAAAAAGGCCCTAAAACTGGCTTTGGAACAACATCCTAAATCTACTGGACTAAAATTAGTTCAAGTTGAAATGCTGGTCTATGATGACAAACTTGAGCTAGCCGAGAAGCTATTGAACGAATTGTACGCCATCGAGCCAACCAATGAGGAAATCTATATCCAAAAAGCCAACATTTGTTCTAAAAGGGATCAACATGAAAAAGCGGTCGAATTATTGAAAATTGCTTTGAAATACACTGATGATTTAGCCGATGTCTACAATTTAATAGGGATGGAATACCTCTTTATGGACAATCTGGAAATGGCTAAAGAAAGCTTCATCAATTGTCTGGAAGAAGATCTTGAAGACCAATCTGCCTTATACAATGTGGTGTATTGCTTCGAATTCTTAGACCAAAATCAAGAAGCCATCACCTATTTGAAACAATACATCGACAAAAACCCGTATAGCGAAATCGCCTGGCATCAGTTGGGCCGTTTGCACTATGGCGTAAAAGAATACGAAAGTGCCATTCGCGCTTTTGATTATGCCACACTTATCGATGACGAATTTCTGGGCGCTTTTATGGAAAAAGCCAAAGCCCTAGAACGACTAAAAAAATACGAAGAAGCCATAGAGAGCTACAACCGAACCATTGAGTTAGACGACCCGACTTCTTATGCTTTGTTGCGAATTGGGAAATGCTACGAGAAATTAGGAAACAAAGTCTTGGCTTTAAAATATTATAACAAAACGGTTCACGAAGACCCCCTTTTAGACAAAGGATGGATTGCCATTACCGATTTTTATGTGCGCCAAAAAAACTTCCAAAAAGCGTTGCTTTATGTCAATAAAGCACTTGCAATTGACAATCAAAATCGCTTGTATTGGAAGCGATATGCCACGATAAACAAGCAATTGAACTTGTTTGAAGAAGCGGAGTTCGGCTATCGAAAAGCGGTTGAATTTGGTGATTACGAACCGGACACCTGGTTGTTTTGGGTTGACATTCTCCAGTTTCTAGGCGAATTCGAAAGTGCCATACAAACCTTGTTGCAAGCCTCGGAGTATTTTCCGGAAGAGAACGAAGTCGAATATCGATTGGCTGGATTGTATTTTATGATACAGCAAACTACCAAAGCAAAATTTCATTTAAGCAATGCTTTGCGATTGAATTTTGATAATTACATCATTTTAGAAGATTTATTCCCCGTGGTTTGGGCACGAAAAATGGTGCAAAATTACATTGCAAAACATACGAAATAAAAACACAACACCCATTTAATAATGATTGATATTATCAGAAAACGCTTTGGTTTACTGGGACGCAACATAAATTACTCCTTCTCTAAAGGCTATTTTACCGAGAAATTCAACACCGAGAATTTAGCAGGTTGCAGCTATGAGAATTTTGACATTACGGAAATAAGCGCTTTCCCCGAAATCATAAAAAACACTCCCGACTTAAAAGGAATGAATGTCACCATTCCGTATAAGGAAGTTGTGATCCCTTATTTAGACCAACTCTCGAAAAAGGCGACTTTGATTGGCGCGGTAAACACCATTAAAATCAGCAAAAAAGGAAAACTAAAGGGCTACAATACCGATTATTATGGTTTTATGAAATCATTGGAACCACTATTGCAACCCCACCATAAAAAAGCATTGATTTTAGGGACGGGTGGCGCATCAAAAGGGGTCGCTTTTGCCTTGGACGAACTGGGTATTGGGTACACTTTTGTTTCTAGGGAAGCCAAAGCAAACGCCATGGCTTATGATCAAATTAACTCTGGCACCTTTGACGAGTACCAAATCATCATCAATTCGAGTCCGGTGGGAACCAACCCGAACACAGAGGCTTCGCCATTAATTCCCTACGACTATTTTACCGAGAAGCACATTGCTTACGACTTGATTTACAACCCTGCGGAAACCCAATTCCTTAAAAAAGCCAAAGCGCAAGGCGCACAAACCAAAAACGGATTGGATATGTTAGTTTTTCAAGCGGAGAAAGCTTGGGAAATTTGGAATAAATAGAAAAGTCCTTTTGATGATTTATGAATTAAAAATCCTATTTTTGAAAAGGTAGATTCAACAACTAAATGCAAGTTTATTATCGCGAATATATTTAGAAAAAAGATAATTTGGTGTTTTAAAACCATAAATTTTTCTTGGCCTA
>JBIKPM010000224.1:0-4148 GCA_044357435.1 Flavobacterium sp.
TAAGTTAAATAGTAGGCCAAGAAAAATTTATGGTTTTAAAACACCAAATTATCTTTTTTCTAAATATATTCGCGATAATAAACTTGCATTTAGTTGTTGAATCTACCAAGAAAATGGTTATAAGTTTAAAAGGTTATAAGTTTAGCATATTTGACTAAATTTATAACCTTTTTTTAAATCCAAATTCCCTAAATATGTTTGTATTAAGATCAAAATTGCCAACTGACTCCGAATGGGTAAATATTCTATAATACGGTTGGCATTTGAAGAATCTGTGATTGACGATTATGTAAAAAGTGAAACGATATACGGGCTTTTTTTTTCATTCTCTAATCACTGGTCAGCTGTAGATAAATTAACGTTAAGGCAGCAGCGGTCATAATGAATAATGCCATTCCTCCTAGTACATTTGATTTCCAATCATTGGTAAACCGACCCATTATTTTTTTGTTGTTGGAAATGTGAAGAATGATAGCGATTAAAACGGGTGCTGTCAATCCATAAAGGATAGCGGTATAAATCAAAGCATTAATTGGCGAAATGCCAACATAATTGAGTGAAAGTCCCAGTATTAGCGAAATGCTGATGACACCATAAAATGCTTTTGCTTCATGGAATTTCTTGTCCAATCCTTGTTTCCATCCAAAAGTTTCCGTAATAATATAAGAAAGTGAACCGCTCAAAACAGGAATTGCAATAAGTCCAGTTCCAATTATTCCAATAGCAAAAAGAAGATAAGCCAAATTTCCGGCCAATGGTTTTAACGCTATAGCGGCCTGTTCCACGGTGTCAATCTGGTGAATTCCACCTTTAAATAAAACGGTGCCCGTGGTGAGAATAATAAAGTACATCACAAAACCCGAAAAAGACATTCCAAAATCAACATCTTCGTTTATTTCGTGAATTATCTTTTTGTTTACTATAAGATGCTTTTTCCGGTCATTCATTTCCTCCACTTCGACTGATGCTTGCCAAAAAAAGAGGTAGGGTGAAATGGTGGTTCCAAGAATTCCCACAAGAATTCCCATAAACTCTTTGTCAAATTTAAGGGTAGGAATGAAGGTGGATTTGAGGATTTGTGCTACATCTTGTTTGTATAAAAAAGGCACAATAAAATAAACTAGCATTACTATACATAAATATTTTAGAGTTGCAGCAATTTTATGGTAGGGCAAATAAATAATTAATCCCAAAAGTAAAATAGTAAACAAGACACTAAAATAGGTGGCATCAATAGACGGAAACAAGAGGTTTCCCACAGCACCCATTCCTGCAATATCAGCACCAATATTCATTATAATGGCAGGAAAGCTAAACAAAAGCATGATATACAATACGGGTCTTGGGTAATTATTTTTGAGCGCTCCTGTCAATCCATGGGATGTGACCAAGCCTATTCGGGCACACATTTGTTGAATCGCGGCCATAAGTGGAAAGGCAATCAGTGAAGTCCATAATGTCGAAAGTCCATAGGCAGCCCCTGCTTGAGAATAGGTAGCAATACCGGAAGGATCATCATCACTGGCTCCGGTTACAAGTCCAGGTCCAAGCAGTTTCCAAAAACGACTAATTTTGTTTTTTAGTTTTATTCGACTGTTCATTTTTCGCTGTTTTTATTGGATTGTAAAACTAAAATTGGCATTAGTTTACTTGGTGTATTTCATGAAAATGAAATGACTTTCGGCGGGGAATATTTTTAAGCTAATTTACAAATTTTAAAAATAAAAATCACACAAATGTTGCCGTATCTATCCTTCTTTGTGGTTTTTCATTCTAATAATTAGTGAATTTATTCACCTAATTGTTGCTTCAATTTCTAAAAACACCTTACTTTTACGACTTATACTAACAATTAAACTCTAAGATTGTGACAAAAGACCAAATCATACAAAATATTGCAGCACTAAAAAGCCACTCTTCCATCAATTACGGTATCAAGACAAAAGTGCAAGCATTTACTGAGAAGCTTTTCTATACACTGTTTGACGCTAATGATACATTAGAAAAAAGCGTCGAAGAGCTTGAAAAATCATTCCAGGAAATATCAAAAATTGCTTGTAAAAAACCGCAAGAATTATGTGATGGGGTTTGGAGTCAATTTCTTGAAAAACTGCCTTCTGTTCTTGAAAAACTGAATATGGATGCGGAATACATTTTAGAAAATGATCCCGCTTCCAACAGTATAGAAGAAGTATATTTGGGTTATCCAGGATTTTACGCCATTGCCATTTATAGACTAAGTCATGAATTGTACTTGTTGGACATGTTACTTTTTTCCAGATTAATGAGCGAATATGCACATCAAATCACGGGAACCGACATTCATGCAGGAGCGACAATTGCCTCCCCTTTCTTCATTGATCATGCTACCGGAATTGTTATCGGGGAAACTACCGTCATTGAAAAAAACGTAAAATTATATCAAGGGGTAACTTTGGGGGCTTTGAGTGTCAGCAAAGACATGAAAAATTCAAAAAGACATCCCACAGTAGAAAAAAATGTTTGTATTTATGCCAATGCAACAATTTTGGGAGGAGAAACTACTATTGGAAAAAATAGTGTTATTGGCGGAAATACATGGATTACAAGATCCATCCCAGAAAAATCTCTGGTGACCAACACCACTATTACCGAGGTAAAAATAAAAGAGTTAAAATAATATGGAGTTTCATAAATTAGTAGACCTGATTGGGAATACACCTCTAGTGGAAAGTGTCAATTTGGTTAAAAATAAAAACGTTACCCTTTTATTGAAATTAGAGGGCAATAATCCAGGTGGAAGCGTGAAAGATCGTGCGGCTTACAATATGATTTCTTCAGCCATAGAAAGAGGCGATATTAAAAAAGGGGACAAACTTATTGAAGCCACAAGTGGCAATACAGGAATTGCCTTAGCTATGATTGCCCAATTATTCAATATAGATATCGAACTGGTTCTTCCGGAAGATTCCACCAAAGAACGCACACAAACCATGCGTGCCTTTGGGGCAAAAGTGATTTTGACTCCAGCAAATTTAGGTATTATTGGGTCTAGGGATTATGTGGATAAAAAGATGGAGGAAGGCGGTTACATCATGCTGAATCAGTTTGCCAATGCCGACAATTGGAAAGCGCATTATAAAACCACAGGACCAGAAATTTGGAACGATACCAAAGGGACTGTAACTCATTTTGTTTCGGCAATGGGAACAACCGGGACTATTATAGGAACTTCAACGTATCTAAAAGAAAAAAATCCAGCAATTCAGATTATTGGGGCACAACCCAGCGATGGTTCCCAAATTCCCGGAATTCGGAAATGGCCACAAGAATATTTGCCTAAAATTTTTGATGCATCAAAAGTAGATACTATTATAGAAGTCAGTGAACAGGAAGCTCGTGAAATGACCAAACGATTGGCTAAAGAAGAAGGCGTTTTTGCAGGAATGAGTAGTGGCGGTTCTGTTGCAGTGGCGCTAAAACTAGCACACCAACTGGAATCTGGAGTGATTGTCGCTATTATTTGCGATCGAGGGGATCGCTATTTATCCTCGAATTTATTTGATTAAAGTTTACTTTCGAATCATTTTGTCCGATTAAAATTTTAAAAAAGCTAATTTCCCTAACCTATATAGTCCCTATGGGGCATTTGAACTGGTTAGCTTGATTTTTTATTCTACCTATATTTTGCTCCCAACGGAGCATACCTCGTAGAGGTTGAATATTGGTAACAAGATAGATGTAAATCATAAATTTGTCCCATAGGGACTATATTAGAAACAATGTTTTTCAAATTCTTATTTTTAGATTTTTATGGAAGAATATTTACAATCTCAAGATTGGCCCTATTTAAATAGGTATCAAACGGAGAATGAAACACTAAGTCCGTTGGAACATGGAAAAAAAAGAATAGTATTTATGGGGGATTCCATAACCGAGTTATGGTCTGTTGTTTGTCCAAGTTTTTTTTCTGAAAAATCATTTATCAACAGAGGTATAGGCGGACAAACCAGTCCGCAAATGCTGGTTCGTTTTAGAGCGGATGTGATTGACTTGAAACCATCTGTTGTGTTGGTATTAGCGGGTGCCAATGACATTGCTCAAAACACGGGACCTTCAACAATTGAAATGATAGCCAACAATATTTTTTCGATGGCTGAATTGGCCAA
>JBIKPM010000032.1:0-12015 GCA_044357435.1 Flavobacterium sp.
ATTATTATTCAGCAATGGTAGATGAACAAAAAGGATTGAAATCCATTTACTCTGAAGATGGTGTACATCCCAATAAAGCTGGATATGAAGTAATGTCTCCTCTTGCGGAAATAGCGATACAATTGGCTTTGAAATAAGTCTCTTTCTTGCACTTTTTGCACTCTAATTTATTAAAAAGGTCATTTTTAATAAAATTAGATTAAACTTTTTTATACATTAGGAGTCAAATAAACTGTAAATTAATTATTATGGCTTCATTAAACCCAAATACAAATGTCCTTGGAACTGTTTTTGCAAAGCATTTATTAAGAAGGGCAAGTTTTGTTTATTCGAAAACTATAATAGATCAATTTTCTACATTAACTCCTTCACAAGCATTGGATTTGTTGTTTGTTAATGAAAAGTTGAAATTATTATTGCCATTTGATCCAGTATCTGATGGTTTTTGGACTGAAGTTCCAGGTACAACAACATTGCCTAACGTTTTTCAGTCACAAACAAGAAAACGCTCTATTATTTCAGGTTGGTGGTGGTTTAATGCTATTAATAGCCCCACCCTGAAATATAAATTATGTCATTTCCTCTCCACGAGATTTACTGTCGAGAAAAGTCTTTGTGGAGCATCTTCCTATTTTTATGACCATGTTCGATTACTACTATTTTATGCTACAAATGGTAATTACAAATCTTTAGCAATAAAAATGACTCTAGATAATGCAATGTTAGATTATTTGGACAATACATCTAACACTAAATCAGCACCAAATGAAAACTATGCACGAGAGTTTTTAGAATTATTTACTATTGGGAAAGGTCCCCAAATTGCTTCGGGAGATTATACTACCTACAAAGAAACAGATATAGTTCAAGCCGCAAGAGTATTGACTGGATTTAAAATTAAAGCGGATAGAACAACTATAGATTCGACAAATGGAATACCCAAAGGATATAATCTATTTTCTTCCCATGATACTTTAGGTCCAAAAGTTTTCAGTTCCGCTTTTGGCAATACATCAATTGCTTCTGCTATTAATGCCAGTGGTATGGATACAGAATTAAATGCTTTTGTTGATATGGTTTTCAATCAACAAGCAACGGCAAAAAATATTTGTCGGAAAATGTACATTTATTTTGTAAAATCAACCATTACTCCGGAAGTAGAAACAGATATTATTACTCCCTTGGCCTCAGATTTATATAATAATGGCTACAACATATTACCTGTTCTTAGAAGGTTATTAACAAGTAAACATTTTTATGATTTAGACGATTCGAATCCTGCTGATGAAACTATTGGAGGTATCATAAAATCACCCATTCAACAAATTTCTGAATTAGTAACCTATTTAAAAGCAACACTTCCAAGTCCAGTAAAAGAGGAGAATCGGTTGGATTTTTATATCTATTTTTGGAACGATTTTGTGCATAATACTTTTTTGACTGGTTCCAACATGATATTATTTGATCCTGATAATGTTGCTGGTCATCCTGCTTATTATCAAGCTCCTGACTTTGATAAATCTTGGATTTCATCTTCTACTTTAATAGCGCGCTATCGATTGGGAGAATCACTTTTGGATGGTGTTAATAGAATCAAAGGGAATGCTAATATTATGGCTAAAATCAATATTTCGGAAGTTATCAAAAGTGGCAATTTGATTTCAAATGCTTCGGATGCTTTCACTTTAACATCAGAGCTTTGTAACGATTTATTTGCTCAAGTTCCCGATACGGATAGAGTCAATTATTTTATGAATTCATTTCTTTTACAAGGTTTAGCTCCTTTTTATTGGAATGATGCTTGGGGAGAATACTTGTCAAATAATGATAACTCAGTGGTAGAGCCAAGGTTAAAATTATTAGTGACTAATATTTCAAATGCGCCTGAAGCTCAGATTTTTTAATAAATTTAAGAATACTAATGATTTTTCATTCCAAATAAGAAAATATGAAAAGAAGAAATTTTATTAAACTATCATCGTCCGCAACTGCATTGAGTCTTCTGCCAACAGATGTTTTTGCTTTATTCAAGTCAGCAGGAATGGAAACATGTCCCAATATAAATGCAAAAAAAATTGTATTGATTCAATTAGCGGGTGCTAATGATGGTTTGAATACGATTGTACCCATAAATCAATATGATATATATGTGGATTTGCGCAAAAATATAAGTTTAAGTAATTCAGGAGCCAATAGCATCATCAATTTAGACACAACACTTAGTATAGAAAATCAAGTAGGTTTACACCCAAGTCTATCCAAATTCAAAAATCTTTATGATAGTGGTTTAATGCGAGTTATTCAAGGAGTTGGTTATCCTAATCAAGATAAATCTCATTTTAAATCTACCGATTTATGGTTGACCGGTGGCGATGGAACTCCTGCAAATAACATTTTGGATAGTGGTTGGGTTGGACGTTTTTTAGAAAATTATTATTATAATTATCTAACTGCAAATTTTCCTCTAGGTATTCAGTTGGGTAGTAGCGAAAATTCATTAGGTTTTCATGGCGAAGAACAACATGGTATGGCTATGAATATTAATGGTCAGAATCCATCGGGTTTTTATAATGTAATCAATGGGCTTGGCGGTGCTCCGCCCACCAATATACCCGTTTCAGAGTATGGTAACTTATTAAAATATATTTTAGTTAACGACACCTCCACAGATACGTATGCTAAAACTATTCAAACCGCTTTTAATGCAGGTAGTAATTCATCAACCTATCCAAATACAAGTTTGGCAAACCAATTGAAAACAGTGGCTAAATTTATCTCTGGCGGTCTGCAAACCAAAGTATATTTGGTTAAAATTGGAGGATTTGACACCCATAATCTACAAGTAGCGTCAAGCGCTGACTCCCATTTAGGCACACATGCTAATTTGTTAACCCAAATTTCAGAAGCTATCAATACCTTTATTACAGACCTCAATATTCAAAATTTAGGGGATGATGTGGTGGCTGTTACTTTTTCAGAATTTGGAAGAAAAGCTGCCGAAAATGGAAATCTAGGAACCGATCATGGTGAAATTGCTCCAATGTTTGTTTTTGGAAGTTCCATTGCTCCGGGAGTTTCTGGAACCAACATCAATTTGAGTGAAGCTGTTGTGGGTAACAATTATCAAGTTCAAACTGTGCAACACGATTACCGACGCGTTTTTAGTACTATTTTACAAGATTGGTTTGGGGTTAATAATGCAACACTTGATCTGTCTTTTTACAATCATACGACTAATTCGGGCTATGCGAATACCAAAATAACCAGCCTAATCAAAGCCCAAAATACAGTTCCGCCTAGTTGCTATACCGATAAAACACTAGGAACGACAAATTTTGAAAATAAAAATGAAATTGTTGTATATCCAAATCCAAGTTCCGAAATTGTTGTCGTTCATGCCACAAACAACATCAATTCTATCACTATTTTTACAATCGACGGTAGAAACATTCAAACTTATAAAAACCCTTTAACCAGTTCTGAATTCACCATAAATGTTCAGAATTTATCCGTAGGGATGTATACTATTAAAATCCATTCTGAGAATGGGGTTTACACAAAGAAAATACTAGTTAGACGATAATATTTACTCCAACTACAAAAAAAAGTTGTCCGAAAATTACTTTCGGACAGCTTTTAATTTTTGTTCAATCAACCCCTGTTTTTTAATAATAAGCTTGTTTATTATTTTTATATTTGTCGGTTGATAGTGATAAAAAATAATATCAACGTTTGCCTAGTGTAACCTTTAAATTAATTGTTTATTAAAGTAAATGTAAAGATGTTTACATTTGCTAAAGAAAATAACATCCCATGAATTTAGAACAATTATTCAACCAATATAAAGAATCCTCATTGCAGGGGCGTTATATTACCTTGGATTCAATTGCCCCATTATTGAATAAATTTAACACCGATAATCAGGTAGAAATTATTGGTAATTCCGTATTTAACAATCCGATTTATAAATACCAAATAGGAAATGGAAAAATAAAAATGTTGCTTTGGTCTCAAATGCATGGAAATGAAAGTACCACAACAAAAGCACTTTTTGATCTTTTTAATTTATTAAATAGCGATTCTGAATTAGCCCATAATCTACTCGACACATTTACTTTTTGTTTCATTCCCATATTGAATCCTGATGGTGCCAAACTTTATACCAGAGAAAATGCCAATAAGGTAGATTTGAATCGGGATTCCCAGAACCTTTCGCAACCAGAAAGTAAGGTTTTGCGTAAAGCTTTTGAAAATTTCCAACCTGATTATTGTTATAATCTGCATGATCAACGCACTATTTTTGGGGTTGGAGGTACAGGTAAACCGGCAACTTTGTCATTTTTGGCACCAGCTTATAATGAAGCTAGGGAAATAAATGAATCGCGACTGAAAGCGATTAATCTTATTGCTGGTATAAACACGGTTTTACAGGAGTATATTCCGGGTCAAGTGGGGCGTTTTGATGACTCTTTTAATATTAATTGTATTGGGGATACATTTCAATCCCTAGGAGTGCCCACAGTTTTATTTGAGGCTGGGCATTTTGTAAATGATTACAATAGGGAAGAGACTAGGAAATATGTTTTTATGGCTTTGGTTTCAAGTTTACAAATAATAGCCGAAAACGATATAGTAATTAATAAAATCGACGATTATTTGATTATTCCTCAAAATAAAGTTGGTTTTTATGATTTTATTTATAAAAATATCAAAATAAATTATGATGGTATCGAAATAATCACCAATTTTGCAGCTCAATACAAGGAAGAATTAATTGGAAATAAAATTTGTTTTAATGCTTATATTGTAAAAATAGGTGAATTAGATAATTATTATGGACATTTAGAATACAATGGGAATCGAGGTTTATATTATGATAAACATGGTGATTTTCCAAAATTAGACCAAAAAGCTGATTTTTATTTAGATAATGATTTAACTTTTGTTAATGGTTTGATGATTTCATAAAATTTAGTTAACCTTACTTTGTGAATTTTTGCAATTGCAACTAATAATATTAATATAAGAATTATGAGTAAGTTTCGTTTAGATGAAGTAGATCATCAGATATTGGATATGTTGATAGACAACACAAGAATTCCGTTTACGGATATTGCAAAGAAATTATTGATTTCTGCTGGAACAGTTCACGTTCGGGTGAAAAAAATGGAAGATGCAGGAATTATAATGGGTTCGTCATTAGTCCTTGATTATGATAAATTAGACTATTCATTTATAGCATACGTGGGCGTTTTTCTCAATAATACATCGCAAACTAAATTTGTTTTGCAGCGAATTAATGAGATACCTTATGTAACTGTAGCCTCGGTAACAACAGGAAAATTTAACATTTTTTGCAAGATTAGAGCAAAAGACACTAAGCACGCCAAAGATGTAATATTTATGATTGATGATATCGAAGGGGTTTACAGAACAGAAACCATGATTTCATTGGAAGAAAGCATAAACGATAAAAAGCGTTTGATGCACACTATTTTTAAGAACATGTAATTCACTTGAAAGCTATTAATAAATACAACCTCTAGTGAATGCTTGAGGTTTTTTTTTGACTAACTATTACCAACTATAAATAATTTAGCCCTTATGTATACGCTTCCGAAAATCGACCGTTTCAATCAAGAAGTCCTTTCTAAATATCATATTTACAATAGTGTTTTTATTACATTACCATTTGATTCTATAGACAATACAGGAGTTTTATTGCCTTTATTTACAGATGTTTGTGATACCGGTTTCAAAAAACAGGAAACACCTAAAGAAATTGTAAATTTCTTTGATAAAAAATATTTACACAGTGTATCAGAAAAAGAAAAAATTGATTTAATGTTTCGTTTTATTCAATATATAGAACGTCAGATTGTTCTTTTTGATGCCATTGAAGACGCTGCCTTTCCGGTTGTGAATAATATAGAAGGTATAGGTTCGTTGCGTGACATCAAAGAAAAATCGGATGTTGATAATAATAAAGAGGAATTAATTGATTGCTTGGAAAATTTTAATGTAAGAACGGTATTAACTGCTCATCCAACACAATTTTATCCCGGAGCCGTTTTGGGAATTATTAATGATTTAACAGATGCTATTCGTAAAAACAATTTACTTGAAATTAAACAACTGTTGGCTCAATTAGGAAAAACACCTTTCATACAAAATGAAAAACCAAATCCTTTTGATGAAGCGGTAAGTTTAATCTGGTATTTAGAAAATGTTTTTTATGAAACCTCAGGAGAAATGGTTCATTATCTCCAAAAAAATCTTTTAAAAGGAGAGCCTATCAAAAATCAATTAATTAAATTAGGATTTTGGCCAGGTGGTGATCGAGATGGAAATCCGTTTGTAACCACTGAAATCACACTAAAGGTTGCCGATCGACTTAGAACATCAATTTTGAAATGTTATTATGTCGAAATGAGAAATTTAAAAAGAAAATTGACTTTCTTCGGTGTTGATGTTTTAGTGGCCGAATTAGAATATAAATTATACCGCTCTGTTTTTTATTCAAAAGGGGAGATTTACATTACCTTGGAGGAATTTAAATCTCAATTGATTAAAATAAAAACCATTATAGTTGAGCAACATCAATCTTTGTATTTAGAAGAATTAGAAGCGTTACTTATCAAAGTAAATTTATTTGGATTTCATTTTGCGTCCCTAGATATTCGTCAAAACAGTAAAATACACGATGCTGTTTTTGAAGATGTTGTTAAATATTATTTGAATTCAGGTACTAATGTGTTTCCGGATAATTATTTTAAATTGACAGAAAATGAGAAGTTTGATGTGTTATCAAAAGTAAAAGGAAATCTTGATCCTAATGCTTTTGACAATGAAATCACAAAATCGACTTTAGAATCAATCCAAGCCATTAAAAAAATTCAAGTCACTAATGGGGAATCGGGTGCTGATAGGTATATCATCAGTAACAACGAAAGTGCCTTGAATGTTATGGAAACTTTTGCGCTTTTCCATTTGAACAATTGGGAGAATTTATCAGTTGATATTATTCCATTGTTCGAGTCAGTTGATGATTTACAGAATGCCCATATTATTATGGAAAAACTCTATACTAATCCTGCCTATGCCAATCATTTAACAAACAGGAATAACAAGCAAACAATAATGCTTGGCTTCTCCGATGGAACAAAAGATGGTGGTTATTTGATGGCTAACTGGAGTATTTATAAGGCTAAAGAAGAACTAACTACAATGTCCCGAAAATACGGTATTCATGCTATTTTCTTTGATGGTCGCGGTGGACCTCCAGCACGTGGTGGTGGAAAAACCCATAAATTCTATGCGTCATTGGGACCAAAGATTGAAAATAACGAGATTCAGGTTACGGTACAAGGACAAACCATAAGTTCTAATTTTGGAACTTTAGATTCTTGTCGTTATAACTTAGAAAATTTATTAAGTGCTGGAATTACAAATCAGGTTTTTAGTAAAGGTAAAAATGAATTGTCTGTTGATGAATCGACTATTTTAGATCAGCTGGCAGAATTGGGTTATGAAAAATATTTAAGTTTCAAGAATCACCCTAAATTCATTCCTTATTTAGAACAAATGAGTACTTTGAAATATTATGCCAAAACAAATATAGGCAGTCGTCCCTCAAAAAGAAGCAAATCTGAAACATTAGATTTTGCTGATCTGAGAGCTATTCCGTTTGTTGGATCTTGGAGTCAATTGAAACAGAATGTACCTGGATTTTTTGGAGTGGGTACGGCTCTTAAACATTTTGAGGATACCAATCAATGGGATAAAGTTCAAGATTTATATAATGATTCACTATTCTTCAAGACATTGTTGGAAAACAGTATGATGTCATTGGCGAAATCATTTTTTCCGTTAACGGCTTACATGAAAAAAGATCCGGAATTTGGTGCTTTTTGGCAGATAATATATGACGAGTTTTTGGAAACAAAAAGATTGCTTTTAAAAATTGCAGGTCATAAAGGATTGATGGAGAACTATCCTGACGGGAAAGCTTCTATTGATATTAGAGAGCGTATTGTACTGCCTTTGTTGACGATACAGCAATATGCCTTGTTGCGAATAAATGAGTTAAACAAGGAATCAAACCCAGATTTGGATCTTATAAAGACCTACGAGAAGATTGTAACACGATCCCTTTTCGGAAACACAAACGCAAGTCGAAACTCTGCATAATTTTGTTTTTATGAAACCCAATGAATTGTCAAAAAAAGAATATTCTCCTTTTTATGCAACTTATATTAGTGAGGCTGGAACTAATGATTTGATTCAGGGATTGGAAGATTCATTAAATCAAATGATTTGTTTTATTTCTTCTGTCCCAGTTGAAAAATTGGAATATCGGTGTATGACAGGAAAATGGACTATCAAAGATATTATTCAACATATAATAGACGCAGAACGAATTTTTAGTTATCGTGCCTTGCGAATTTCCAGAAACGACAAAACACCATTACCAGGATTTGAAGAGAATAGTTATGTAGATAATACCAATGCAAACATCAGAGACATTGAGGATTTTTTGACAGAATTGGTAGCCGTAAGACAATCCACTGTGCTACTTTTTAAAAGTTTTTCAGAAGAACAATTAAGGAAAATTGGTATGGCATCCGATAATCCAATTTCGGTAAGAGCTATAGGATTTATTATCATAGGACATCAAAAGCACCATTTGAGAATAATTGAAGAAAGGTATTTGTAATTGTATAAAATTCAACAAAATAGTAGACGCAAATCATGAAAAATAGATATAAAAAAGGAACTCATTTTAGAGTTCTTTTTTATATCTATGCAAAAATAAAATTATTCATCTTCATCCTCATCGTATTCATCGGATAAATCACTTTCATTTAAATTGTCATCGTCTTGATCGTCATCATCATCTTCGATAGCATCTTCATCGTCATCTTTAAAGTCTGGTTTGTCAAGGCTGTCGTCTTCATCTATGTCATCATCGTCTTCATCGTCCTCAAGTCTTTTCATCGGTACAACTGGTTCAATGTCATCTTCGATTTCATCATCTTCGTCATAATTTTCAATTCTATCGGCAAGTTTTGTGCTTACTTTTACCAAATAAATGGTTTCATCGGTACGCACCTCGACAGCTTCCACCAATTCATTTTGGGCATTTCTAAACCGGATAATGTTTGAATCATCATAGCCATCAGGAAATCTATCGACCAAAAGGTTTAAAATCTCATGGGTAAGTTTCGCGTAGTCAACAATTACTCTTTTCATAAAGTCATTCTTCTATAAATCTAACAAATAAGCAAAAATTAATGGAGCAACAATAGTGGCATCCGACTCAATAATAAATTTGGGGGTTTTGATGTCTAATTTACCCCAAGTTATTTTTTCATTTGGAACCGCTCCAGAATAAGAACCATAACTGGTCGTCGAATCTGAAATTTGGCAAAAATAACTCCAAAAAGGAATGTCGTGCATTTCCATATCTTGGTATAACATTGGAACTACACAAATTGGAAAATCTCCAGCAATTCCGCCACCAATTTGAAAGAAACCAACCCCATTAGCACTATTCTTTGGATACCAATCAGATAAGAATACCATATATTCTATACCCGATTTCATGGTTGAAGCTTTCAGTTCACCCTTTATTACATAGGAAGCAAAAATATTCCCCATCGTGCTATCTTCCCATCCAGGTACAATAATAGGTAAATTTTTCTCTGCCGCGGCATACATCCAGCTGTCTTTTAAGTCAATTTCATAATATTCTTCAAGAACTCCCGAAAGTAACATTTTATACATGAATTCATGCGGAAAATAACGTTCTCCTTTATCATCGGCATCTTTCCAAATTTTGTAAATATGTTTCTGTAAACGACGAAAAGCTTCATGTTCCGGTATGCATGTATCAGTAACACGGTTTAATCCTCTTTCTAATAATGCCCATTCGTCTTCTGGTGTCAAATCACGATAATTGGGCACCCTTTCATAGTGTGAATGTGCCACTAGATTCATGATGTCCTCCTCAAGATTTGCGCCAGTACACGAAATGATTTGCACTTTGTCCTGACGAATTATTTCGGCAAAAATCTTTCCTATTTCTGCGGTGCTCATTGCACCGGCCATGCTCACCATCATTTTTGCACCATTTGCAAGTTGTTGTTCGTATGCTTTTGCGGCGTCTACCAAAGATGCAGAGTTAAAATGCAAATAGTGCTTTTCAATAAATTGACTTATTGGTCCTTTACTCATTTTTTAAAATTTAATAATCTAAGAATCGAAACGTTGAAAATACACATTCAAATTTAACGAATTTTTAAATTAATTAATTGTGGAAATTTATTATTTATTTTTGTTGTAGCCTAATATTTTCAATACTTGTTCAGCGGTTTGTTGCTCCGAGAATATTTCTGTTGCAATTATTCCGTTTTCATCCTTATCAATCAATATATGCTTGGGTTCCGGTATCAAGCAGTGGTGTAATCCACCATAGCCGCCTATGGTTTCTTGATAAGCCCCCGTATTGAAAAAACCAATATAAAGTGGCTTTTCTTTGTTGTATTTTGGCAAATAAATGGCATTCATATTTTGTTCTGAATTGTAGTAATCGTCGCTATCACAAGTCATTCCGCCCAGCAAAACCCTTTCGTATGTGTCATTCCAGCGATTGACCGCCAACATAATGAAGCGTTTATTAATTGCCCAAGTATCAGGTAAAGTCGTGATAAAAGAGGAATCAATCATGTTCCATTTTTCCCTGTCATTTTGTTGCTTTTGATACAAAATTTGGTAGATAGCTCCACCGCTTTCACCAACGGTATAGGACCCAAATTCTGTAAAAATATTGGGAACATCCACTTCAGCCTCATCACAGGCAATTTTAATTTGATTGATAATTTCATCAATCATATATTGGTAATCGTATTCAAATGCCAAGGAGTTTTTTATGGGAAAACCACCGCCAATGTTTAGTCCATCAAGTGTGGGGCATTCTTTTTTTAAGGCCACATACACTTTGATACATTTAACTAATTCGTTCCAATAATAAGCATTGTCATTTATGCCGGTATTAATGAAAAAGTGTAACATTTTAAGTTCAAGCCTTTTGTTGTCCTGAATTTGTTTTTTGTAAAATTGGACTATGTTTTTGTAGCCAATGCCAAGACGTGAAGTATAGAATTCAAATTTAGGCTCTTCCTCAGCGGCAATACGAATCCCAATTTTGAATTTTCTTTTGATTTTATCCTGTAAAATGTCAAGTTCTTCGTAATTGTCAATTATTGGAATGGTATTTTTATGGCCATTATTAATCAATCGGGCTATGTTTTCAATATATTGGTCTCTTTTGAATCCGTTGCAAATCACATAAGTACTTTTGTTTATTTTACCGGAAGCCATCAAATTTTCGACAATGTTGATGTCAAAAGCAGAAGAGGTTTCAATATGAATGTTGTTCTTGAAAGCTTCGTTCATGACATATTCAAAATGAGAACTTTTAGTACAATAACAGTAATAATATTTTGCCTCATATTTGTTTTTCTCCATCGATTTACGAAACCAGTTTTTGGCCTTGTTGATGTTGTTCGAAATTTGTGGCAAGTAAGTGAATTTTAATGGAGTTCCATATTTCTCCACCAATTTCATCAAATCGATATTGTGAAACTGAAGATTGTCTTTGCTTAAAGTGAATTCTTCTTGGGGGAAATAATAGGTTTGATTTATTAAATCAAAATATTTTGTATTCATTTGTTTTTCAGTATTTTAGAATGTTAGCAGTGTAAAATAAAACAAACTAAAATTCAAACCCTAATATTTACGTAAATAATTTGAAGCTTCTTATAATCGGCTTTCAAATATTGAAATAAATTAAAACAAAAAATCTCTTTACTACTATAAAAACGTTTCATTATTCTTTGAAAGGAGTTATTGTTCTCGTTTTTGATGGAAGTGTAATTTCTTTGGTTTTGATTTTTTTTCATTGTGGCAAATGTAAAAAATATTATAGACGTAAAACAATGCTTTTTTGTAAAA
>JBIKPM010000225.1:0-4123 GCA_044357435.1 Flavobacterium sp.
CCATTTTTGCCATTAGCCAAGATGTAGATTGGATTGCACTTTCGTTTGTGAAAACTCCAAGAGATTTACAGGATCTACAAGAATTAATTGCAAAATATTCTAATGTTAAAATTCCAATTATTGCCAAAATTGAAATGCCGGAAGCATTAGAAAACATTGACAAAATAATAGCTTACTGCGATGGCCTGATGGTAGCTCGTGGAGATTTAGGAGTAGAACTCCCTGCACATGAAGTCCCTTTGGTTCAAAAAGAATTGATTCGTCGAGCGAAAACGGCAAGAATCCCTGTTATAGTAGCCACCCAAATGATGGAAACCATGATTGCCAGTTTGACACCTACTCGAGCTGAAGTAAACGACGTAGCCAACTCCGTTATGGATGGTGCTGATGCGGTAATGCTGTCTGGAGAAACGGCTACCGGTAATTATCCCGTTCAGGTAATTCAACAAATGACACAAATTCTAGAAGCAGTGGAAGATTCTCCATTAATTCAAGTTCCACAAAACACACCTCAAATAAGAACAAGTCGTTTTGTAACTAAAGTTATTTGTCAACACGCAACAGAAATTGCAAACTCTGTCAAAGCAAAAGCAATTTGTACTTTGACAAATAGTGGTTATACTGCTTTTCAGATTTCGGCTTGGAGACCGCAATCTCATATTTTGGTGTTTACTTCCAATAAAAGGAATCTGACTCGTCTTAGTTTATTATGGGGTGTGAAATCATTCTATTATGATCATTCAGTAAGTACAGATGATACTGTTTCAGATTTAAATGAAATTGCAAAACAAAAAGGTTATGTTCAAAAAGGGGATTTCCTAATAACTCTTTCATCAATGCCACTTGCAGATAAAGGAATGGTAAATACCCTGAGAGTTTCAGAAATTGAATAGTTTTTCACATCAAATGATATAAAAACCACGCTTTCAGGCGTGGTTTTTTGTTAAAAAGCAAATTTCAACTGAACCACAACTGTCTTTTTTTCTTCGGTGTTCAAATTGTTCAAGGAAATTCCCAATAATCTAACAGATTCCTTCATCCGCTCTTGAAACAACAATTCCTTCACGGTTTCTAAAATCAATCCCTTATCCGAAATGAAATAAGGCAACGTTTTACTTCTGGTTTGTTGTGTGAAATCGCTGTATTTTATTTTCAACGTAATTGTTTTTCCAGCAATATGGTGCTTTTTGAGTCGTTTTTCCAATGAGTTGGCAATATTTTCAAGTTGCTCCAGCATAAAAATTTCGGAAGACAAATTAATGTCAAACGTATGTTCGGCTGCCACCGATTTGGTTATTCTATCCGGTTTCACTTCGCTATTATGAATTCCCCGAACTACGTTATAAAAGAAATTCCCTGATTTCCCGAAATGCTTTTCCAGGAACTCCAGGGATTGGCGTTTTAAATCCAATCCCGTGAAAATACCCAATTGATACATTTTTTCGGTGGTTACTTTCCCGACCCCATAGAACTTCCTGATGGGTAATTCCTCCAAAAAAGAGATTACTTCATCTGGATTTACCGTTTTTTGACCATTGGGTTTATTATAATCACTGGCAATTTTCGCAACAAATTTATTGACCGAAATTCCCGCCGAAGCCGTTAGCCCCACTTCATTAAAAATGCGTAACCTAATTTCTTGAGCCAACAAAGTGGCACTCGGATTGCCTTTTTTGTTTATCGTTACATCGAGATAGGCCTCGTCAAGTGACAACGGCTCGACCAAATCGGTATAATCGTGGAATATTTTTCTTATTTTATTAGATATTTCTTTGTACCGTACAAATCGTGGTTTTACAAAAATTAAATCAGGACAATTCTTTTTTGCCAAAACACCACTTATGGCACTTCTAACTCCAAATTTTCTAGCTTCATAACTCGCGGCAGCTACCACGCCACGGTTTTCTGCTCCGCCCACAGCAATTGGTTTTCCACGCAAAGCAGGATTATCCATTTGCTCTACCGAAGCAAAGAAAGCATCCATGTCGATGTGTATGATTTTTCTATTTGGAATTATTTCGGACATAGGACAAATTTATGTAAATTATAATGTCTAGATCGGTATAAATATCTTACATTTAACTTCATTATAGTCGTCAAATTAATTCATTTGAGTAACCATGAATAAAACTGTTTACACTCTGCTACTTTTTCCTATCCTTCTATGGAGTCAAACTAGTGATAACAACACAACCAATAAAGTTATCCGACATTATTATAAAGACAAAGTGGTATCGGTAGAAATTTGGAAAGGAACGGATAATAAAATAGATAGCCTCAAAACCTATCATTACAACGGAAAGATAAACGAGGTTTTTTATTTTGATGACAAAGGGTATCGAAACTCCAATGGTTATCAATACAACGAACAAGGTGAAAAATTGGTTACTTGGAATTTTTTGAATGGAAAATTATTGAGTAGAACCGACCATAGATTACCTTTTAATAAAGATAGTGAAGGAGTGGTAAAAAAAATGCTCCAATCACTTACTGTATTAAACAAAAGAACCAATTACAACCCAACAAAAATAGATGACTTCTTTGAAAGAGGACGTTTAAGAGCGCGTCTTGGCAATACTATCCTAGCTTTAGAAGATTTAAAAAAAGTTGACAATGCAATTAACAAAATTTCCAAGAACACAACCAAAGTTGTTTCTGAAACAGCTAAAGCCAGTTTAGAAAAAAATAAAAGTCTATTGTATGATTTGCTTGCCAATATCTATTTAAATCTAGAAATGGAAAATTGTGCTTCTCAATACTATTATAAAGCAATGGCTTCAGCTCCAAACGACTATCGTATTTTATACAATTTTGCCGATTATTTACAACAAAAAAAATCGAATGATTTAGCCCGTTATTATTTAGAAAAAATTGTAGCCGAAAAACCGGAACACGGCCATGCAAGATGGGGATTGGCTAGATTATACAGCGATATTGGAGAATATGAAAAAGCTATGACAAATATAAACATAGCCTTCATAAAAGAAAAAGGAATAATTGAGAGAACAACAAACTATGGCGGCAGAGATTTAAGAACAACTCGCGGCTTGTTATATCATAAATTAGGAGAAACAGAAAAAGGTATTAAAGATTTAAAAGATGAATTAGAAATGGACAAAAACAATTCTTATGCAATGAAAAATTTGGGCATCATTTACCTGGATCAAAAAAAATACAATGAAGCCTGTAAATTATTCCAAAAAGCAAAAGAATTGGATTACACTTTGACCTATGATGAAAAGGATCTTGATGCTTTATTGGAAAGCGCATGTAACAACGTGCAACACGAAATAGCTATTGAAGAAACTAAACCATTTGTTTTTCCTAATCCTGCCACAACAGTGATTACGGTTAAAAACTATGATTTCAAAAATTATGATTATGAATTATTCGACTTTGAATCCACTTCCGTTTTACGCGGAAATAGTCCCGATGGCTCTATTGATGTATCAAAACTAAATTCAGGGTTTTACATACTAAAAATTTTCAATAACAATTCTCCGCAAACATTTAAAATGATCAAAGAGTAACAAACGGTTTAGCATTTTATCAAATATGATTGAAATAGAAAGAAAATTCCTTACGACATCAGAAGCCTTCAAAAAAGAAGCTTTTACACAAAATCGAATTGCACAGGGCTATTTGAGCTCTGTTCCAGAACGCACAGTCAGGGTTCGAATAAAGGGCGATAAGGGGTTTTTAACCATAAAAGGGGCCTCAAATGAGACGGGATTGTCACGGTTTGAATGGGAAAAAGAAATTCCTGTTGAGGAAGCGGCAGCATTATTGAAGTTGTGCGAAAAAGGAGTTATCGACAAAACCCGTTTTGAGGTAAAAATAGGGAATCACATCTTTGAAGTTGATGAGTTTCATGGTAAAAATGATGGGTTAATAATAGCTGAAGTGGAGCTTAAATCCGAAACCGAAGCTTTCGAAAAACCTGCTTGGCTTGGCAAAGAAGTCACCAATGACAGTAGATACTACAATTCCTATTTGAGCAAGAACCCTTTTATAAATTGGGTAATGTACTGAAAAATAGTTGGTGGATTTTAAAAAAAAAAGTTGTAATATTTCAGCATTAATCAGAAGAGGAAATATGCTCTGGTGGAGACCAACATAATAG
>JBIKPM010000226.1:0-4094 GCA_044357435.1 Flavobacterium sp.
TTCTTTTTCAGTATAATTATCACATGAATAGGACAAAATCTTATGGACCTCTTTGGCAAGAAAAGCGTTGATTTTTCCCTCCAATAGATTGAGCGTTTTATCGTCCTGAGCCGGTAACTTATAAATGATTTTCCAGTTTTTCGTATCCGTGGCACTAAATGCCATATTTTCAAGAAGCGGAATTTCAGTTGTTACTATTTCCTGTGCTTTTTTGCCTTCCTCGCTATTCGGATAATTGTCGGCAACATATTGCATGGCGTTTTTATACGCTTCTAGTCCTTGAAGTTTTCCAATGGTATTTGCTTTGAGCAATTCAAATTTAGGTACGATTTCATCCCCTGAATATTGCGTTATCAATTCCTCTAATTGTTGCAAAACAGTAGAGAATTGTTCTTGTTGGTACAATCGATACAATTTGTTATAAACCATAGCTGAATTTTCATTTTCAGATACCGTATTTTGAGTTGAATTATTTATAATTTGAGCATAACGAGAATTCGGATACTGGGAAGAAATCCTGTTTTTCATCTCTTCTGCCTTGGTACTATTGGTAATTTGGTAAATCTTGAACAAATTGTACATCGCAGGAAGCACTAGCTTTTCTTCAGGATTCTGTTGCAATAACTGTTCGAGTTTGTTGCTCGCCAATTCATATTCCTTGAATTTTTCCTTGTAAATAACTCCAAGTTGATAATAGGCAAAATTGCGTTCTTTAGCAATGCTCTCTATCTCGATTTGTGTTTTTGGAAGTTGTTTCAGATAGTAATCAGCAGTGTATTTTTCTTCTATTGTTTTTTCTCCTGCCAATTTGGTTTCTGATACTTTCTTCAGGTCACTTACCGTGTCTTTAACCGTTGTATCACCGGTGCTGGATGATAATCTCCAATTGCCATTTACGGATCTATTTCCCCATATTTTTTTAAATTCCAATTTCCCAAAGGCTACCAATGAAGGATTATAGAAATAAAAGGTGCTTGCCGTCTGATTTATGGAAGCGTTGTCCATTGTGGGAGGTGCCATCGACACTTTTTTAATGGGTTTTCCTGTTGCATCTTGAAGGGCAACATTCTGACTTTGCAAATCGGGTTTGCCATTGTTCGCGGCATTTTCAAGTTTTGCCTTTTGTTTTTCCAAAGCAATTTTCTTGGTTTCGTCAGTCTTTTTTAGAGCTTCGATATACTTGTCAAAATAAATTGTTCTGTCGGATTCCGACAATGAAATCAAGTTAATAATACTGTCATTTCTCTTGGCAATGCCCTCATATTGTATAACCTCGTCTAAATCTTTCCTTACTTTTTGAATATGAATATACTCTCTTGTTTTCGCGTCTAGCTTGACAAGTGTGCTGTCATAATACTTTGCAGCATTTTGATAGTCGGTGTTTTTAAAATACATATTTCCAATGTTCCTGTAATTGGAGGCAACTAAATAGGAATCTGTGGATGTTTTTCTTAAAGAGGCATTGTAAAACTCCAAAGCTAGTTTTTGATGGTTGCTTTTGTCGTAAAAAGAGCCAAGTTGGTGAAAAATTACATCTAGAAAAGGTCTGTTTTCCCTGTCTTCAATTAAATCATTGTAGGTTTTTAAAAAAGCCGTTGTATCTCCTTTTTGGAAATCAAACAATTGGGCTTTTTTGGCTTGTGCCTGAATTATGTATTTCCTTTCCGATTTTCTTTTCATCGCAATAACCGATTGATAGCACTCTATGGCACTGTCATTTTTCCCTAATTCTTCGTACAGTTGACCCAAGATGAATCGGTATCTTGCTTTTTCAGTATTCACTTTGGTGAATTTTTCAGCAATTTTTAATTTGGCCACGGCACTATCCTTTTCTTCCAAATTCAAAAAGGCCGCTGATAGCAATGCATTGGCATCGGCAATATCTTTATTTTTCAACGTTTTATTGGTCAAAAGTCTGCTTATGTTTTTTACGACCTGGGCATCATTTCCCAAACGCATATTGGTTTTTTCACGCCATATTTTGGCTTGATAAATGTTACTGCTGTTGGGATATTTGTATAAAATATAGTTGAAGGCATCTAAGGCGGGAAGAAATCTTTGGTCATAATACCGAGATTTTCCAAGCAGCAAATAGGCTTCATCTATTTGACTGTTTCTTTCTCTTCCGCCAATGTTCATGGAATGTTTCTGAATTGCCTTGGTTGCTTTGGTTTCGGCCAATTCAAAATCAGTGTTTTTGGGTTTTGCCTCGGCGGCAAAATCGTCATTGATTTGCATTCTTTCAACTGGCAATCGCTTCCAAAAATTATCTTTGGCATCGGCCTTTATAGCTAGCATTCCTTTGTCTAAACCTATTTGGCCGTTATACAAAATATTGTATTTTGTACTCAAAGCATGGGAGTTTCTGGACAAGAAATTGTCTCTTTTGGTAGAGCAAGCAACCAAAAAAAGTAAAAAGGCTAAAGAGAATGTGTGTTTAAATATCTTAGTTTTCAATGGGAAACGTGTTTATCATTTAACTTTTAAAAGCGTCATTTAGTATAACGACTGGTAAAAATACGTTTCTTTTTGAAATATAGAAATTTAAACGGCAAAAAACGTTTCAAGTTCCAGCAATCTTTAAATATCGATTCTTATTTAAACTTTAGATTAATGGATCTTTAAGACCAAAATAAAAATATATCTAAATTTATAAGTCCGATTTATTTGTCGTTTCTTATTTTTGTAAAAAATAGTCCAATGCCTTTATTCAAAAAACTTGTCATAAAAGAAATAAAACGTGAGACCAAGGACTCCGTTTCTATCCTTTTTAACGTTCCCGAGGAATTCAAATCCCATTATACTTTTATTGCCGGTCAATATGTCAATTTAAGATTGACGCTGGACGGACAGGAAATTCGTCGCGCCTATTCCATTTGTGCTGATCCTGAAAGTGGGGAACTACGAATTGCGGTGAAAGCCGTAAAAAACGGAAAATTCTCCCAGTTTGCCAATACAAAACTAAAAGTAGGTGATGTTCTTGAAGTGGGAAAACCAGAAGGAAAATTTACTTTTGAACCTCACGCCGACCGCCAGAAAAACTATGCTGCTTTTGTTGCGGGTAGCGGAATTACACCCGTAATTTCCATTCTGAAATCAGTTTTGAAAAGTGAATCGCAAAGTTCTTTCGTTTTGGTTTACGGCAATAAATCACCCGAGGAAACCATATTTTATCAAGAATTACACGATTTGCAATCCAAATATACGGGTCGCCTTTTTGTCCATTATGTGTACAGTCAAGCCAAAGCCGAGGGAGTACTTTTTGGAAGAATCGATAAGTCTGCCGTGAATTTCGTGTTGAACAATAAGCATGCGGCTTTGAAATTCGACAAGTTCTATTTGTGCGGTCCTGAAGAAATGATTAATACCGTTTCAAAAGTTTTAAAGGAACACAACATCAAGGATTCTGCCATTAAATTTGAATTATTCTCCAGTTCGTCTGTCGAAAATACGGAAGCAAGTTCTCACGAAGGACACACCAAAATTACCATTATAGTTGATGATGAGGAAACGACTTTTGAAATGTCGCAAAAACAAACCATACTCGAAGCGGCTCTAAAACAAGGAGTTGACGCTCCGTATTCCTGCCAAGGCGGAATTTGTAGCAGTTGTTTGGCTCGAGTAAAATCAGGCACTGCGGTGATGAAGAAAAACTCCATCCTGACCGATAGCGAAATCGCCGAAGGTTTAGTGCTTACCTGCCAAGCACACCCTACCTCCGAAACGGTTGTGGTGGATTATGATGATGTTTAAGGTTAAACTCCAATAAAAAAAATCCAAATTCCAATTGTTGGATTGAACTTTTAGATTATAAACGAAAACTTCTTTGAAAAGGGAAGTTTTTTTATTTTAGGGATATTGTGATTTTAATATAAAAGTCCATTTGATAATTTGTAATACAATTTTTCTTATTTTTGGAATGATACAAAAAATACAACACCGACAACACAAAAAAACGCAATGCATTTTTTTGTGTTTTCAGAATTAAAAACTTAATAATCAAATAATTAAATATATTTTAGCTTTTAGAGTTGCGTATATTTATGAGTTAGCGGTAATTAGTAGTGCCAGAATAATGAAATATTAATTTAGAA
>JBIKPM010000033.1:0-11882 GCA_044357435.1 Flavobacterium sp.
CAAAAAATTATTGCCTACCGAAATGGAAGGAAGTACTTTTACGATCTCTAACCTTGGAATGTTTGGAATTACAGAATTCAACTCCATCATCAACCAACCGAATTCTGCTATCCTATCCGTAGGTGCGATTGTAGAAAAACCAGTGGTGAAAAATGGACAAATCGTAGTAGGAAACACGATGATGTTATCTTTGGCTTGCGATCACCGGACTATTGACGGAGCAACCGGAGCACAGTTCTTGCAAACTTTGAAACAATATATTGAAAACCCAGTGACGATGCTAGCGTAATTAGCTCGTTATATTTTATCAATGAATCCCGTTTTGAAAAATCAGAATGGGGTTTTTATTTGTTCTTCTCCTCAATCCAACGCGACATGTATTTGGTACTCGTCAAAGTATGATACTGTAACATTGTACCCATAAAATTATGCAATCGGTGTTTTTTCAAATCAGATTGGACTTTTAAAATATGCTTGACAAAATCATCCGTAAAAACCGAATTCAAATAGCGTTTTTCTATAATTCGAAATCCGTTTTCTTGGGCTTTAAGCCAAACGGTTTTGTCTTGATATAAGTCCACCGCTTTATCTGCAAAAGCTTGTGATTCATCAGCAATAAAACCATTACAAGGCAAAACTCCATACATTGATTCTGCACCAATAGTTGTCGTCACGCTTGGCGTTCCGCATTGCATCGCTTCTACCAATTTCCCTTTTATTCCTGCTCCAAAACGCAAAGGAGCTAAAACAACTCTGGCATTTCGAACCACTTCTTGGGCATTATTCGCTCGACCCATGATATAGAAACCTTGTTTAGGTTGGTGCAATTGCAATACTTTTTGCGAAGGATACGCACCATAAATTTGCAAAAATGCTTCTGGCATTTGCTTTCTGATGAGCGGCCAAATCGTTTCTTTTAGATATTGAACCGCATTCCAATTGGGTTCGTGAAGAAAGTTACCAATGAAAACAAAATTTTTCCGTTCTTCAAATGAAGGCAAATTTTGAATAGTTGAAACAGCAATTGGCTCCAACAACAAAGGCAAATAATACAATAAATTAGAATCGATTTTGAAAACTGTTTGCAGCAATTCCATCTCATATTCGGCAATCATTAAGGAAATATCGCAACGCAAAATGCTGGCAATTTCTCTTTTAGCAACATCTTCCACCAGTAAGTCGTCTGTTGAAAAAGGTCTGTTTTCCTTGAATGCTTTTTGGCGTGCCAAACGCAAGCAATGCAAATCTTCGGTATCCAGTAATCTCAATGTATCAGGACAATTCTCGGCAACACGCCAGCCAAATTGCTCTTCCATCATAAAACGGTCGAACAAAACAATTGACGGATTTAATTCCTTTACAAACGCATCAAAACTGGAACAGTTTAATGCGATGGATTTCTTGGTAACTCCCAACGATTCCAATTCAATCATATAATCACTATCCGAAGCGGAACTGGCAAAAGTGACATCAAAACCCTGTTCCTTAAAAATGGAAATCAACTGTACCATCCTTCCTCCTGCCGCCGAAGAATTGGGTTCTGGCCAAACAAATCCAAGAATTAAAACACGTTGATTGACAAGCATACATTAGTTTTTACCCTGCAAAATAAGGGAAATAAAACCGCAAACCAACTTATTTTTCAACGAATAAAAGCTGTATTTTTGTAAATAATTATTCATAATAAGAAAAAATGTTAGGATTAAAATTAGCCACCGACCCCAAATGGGTAAACATCGTCGAATCGAACATCGAAGAAATCTTGACCGATCACGCTTGGTGTGAACAAAAAGCGGCCACAAATATTATTACGATAATTACCTATAATTCGGAACACGAAGAATTGGTCACCGATTTATTGGAAATTGCCAAAGAAGAATTGGAACATTTCCAGATGGTGCACAACATAATCAAAGAACGTGGATTAAAATTGGGAAGAGAACGAAAAGATCATTACGTCAACGAACTTTTCAAGTTTTTGAAAAAAGACGGCAGCCGAAACGACGCTTTTGTGGATAGATTGCTCTTCTCGGCAATGATTGAAGCCAGAAGTTGCGAAAGATTCAAAGTATTGTCCCAAAACATCGAAGACAAGGAATTAGCCGAATTTTATAAGAAATTAATGATTAGCGAGGCAGGACATTACACCACATTCCTTCGTTTCGCCAGAAAATATTCTGAAAAAGTGGACGTTGACAAACGTTGGCAAGAATGGATTGATTTTGAAGGCGAACTCATCACAAACTACGGAAAAAGCGAAACCGTTCACGGGTAAGATTATTTATTGCTTTAAATTAAAAAAAAGAAACGATACTAATGTAAATACTTGGTATCGTTTCCTTTTTTGATTTAATTCTGATCCTGATTTAGAGGTGTGAGAAATATAGAATTCATCCTTTTTAGACTAACGAATGTTTACGCTTAATTTTTGCTGATCCACAGGTTTTGGGATTGATCAGACTTTTACACGTTGGACAACGCTTTTTTTGATTTTTTTACAAATAAAAAAGTTTATTGAAACAAATTTCATCAAACTTTCTTTAACGCCAATAGTAATAGTACTTAACCAACTATTTTTCAGTATTGTGCCATTTAGACCACATTACTAAAAAAACCCGTTTCTCACGAAACGGGTTTTCTAATAAATTGATAAAATCAACTATGCTTCAACTTCGAACGGAAGTATAGAAACGTAGGATTTATTATCTCTTTTCTTTTGGAAGAAAACAACTCCATCTACTCTTGCGTGTAGGGTGTGATCTTTACTGATGTAAACATTTGCACCTGGATTATGTTTTGAACCTCTTTGTCTTACGATGATGTTCCCAGCAATTGCAGCTTGACCACCAAAAATCTTAACGCCTAAACGTTTTGATTCTGATTCTCTACCATTCTTGGAACTACCGACACCTTTCTTGTGAGCCATGACGTATTAGTTTTATTTTGTTATTATTCTTGTGTCTCTTCTATTTTAGCCTTTGGAGCTTTTTTTACTTTTGGAACTTCAACTTCTTCAGTTGCAACTTCAACAGCTTCTTTTTTGGCAGCGGCTTTTTTAGGAGCTGAAGCTGTAATACCTTCGATTACAATTTGGGTAAGATACTGACGGTGACCGTTTCTCTTTTTGTATCCTTTTCTTCTTTTCTTTTTGAAAACGATAACTTTATCTCCTTTTAAGTGTTGTAACACTTTGGCTTCTACTGAAGCACCTTCTATAGCTGGGGCGCCTATCGTGATTGTACCGTTGTCGTCTAACAAATAAACTTTGTCGAAAGAAACTTTAGTTCCTTCTTCATTTGTCAAACGGTGAACGTAAACCTTTAGGTCTTTGCTAACTTTAAACTGTTGCCCTGCTATCTCTACGATTGCATACATAACAAATTGTTTTATAAATTTTTAAGGTTGCAAATATACAATTAAATATTTATTCTGCAATTAGTTGCCCTAAAAAAATAATTGATTTACAATTACTGGTTGTTTTCAATGGTTCAAGAGGTATTTTACCTATCGAAATTGTTAAACTTATTGCCAAAATTAATGAGTATTATTATTCATGACGAAAAATCGGTATTTTTGATGCGCCAATAATTTTTTTATTGTCAATTGTGACTAAAATTTATTAATCCACATGAAAATACCAATAATGATGTTAAGTACGGCGCTTATGCTAGGAGGAGTTGCTTCCGCCCAAAAAGTAGCTTTCGAAGAATATGATTTAGACAATGGGCTACATGTCATTTTACATAACGATCCTTCGGCTCCAGTGGTGGTAACATCAGTAATGTATCATGTTGGTTCTAAAGATGAAGCCCCTGAGAGAACTGGTTTTGCACACTTTTTTGAACATCTATTATTCGAGGGAACCGAAAACATCAAACGGGGCGAATGGTTTAAAATTGTTTCTTCCAATGGAGGGGTTAACAATGCCAATACCTCGGATGACCGAACCTATTATTACGAAGTATTCCCTTCAAACAACCTCGAATTGGGACTTTGGATGGAATCCGAAAGAATGATGCATCCCGTTATCAATCAGATTGGCGTTGATACCCAAAACGGCGTTATAAAAGAAGAAAAAAGAACAGTTTACGAGAATAAACCCTATGCAAATTATCTTACTGTCGTAAAAGAAAACATGTTCAAGAATCATCCCTATCGCTGGCCAATCATTGGTTCGATGGCACATTTAGACGCTGCTACTTTAGAAGAATTTCAGGCATTTAACAAAAAATTCTACATTCCAAACAACGCTGTTTTAGTGGTTGCAGGTGATTTCGAAAAAACACAAGCCAAGGAATGGATTCGCGACTACTTTGGCTCCATTAAAAAAGGCACAGCTTTAGCGAAACAAACTTTTGTCGAAGAACCAATTACAGAAACTATAAAAACTACTTATCAAGATCCAAACATTCAAATACCGATGATTTTGGCTTCTTACAGAACCCCTTCCATGAAAACTAGAGATGCTCGAGTATTAGAATTGATTTCTTCCCTATTGAGTGACGGAAAAAGTTCTATTTTGTATAAAAAAATTGTTGATGATAAAAACATGGCTTTGCAAGTTGGCGCATTTACGTATAGCAATGAGGATTACGGAATGTATATTATTTACAGCCTTCCGCTCGGGGAAAACTCAACTACAAGTATCTTAAAAGAAATTGACGAAGAAATTGTAAAGCTACAAACAGAATTGATTTCTGAAAAAGATTATCAAAAATTACAAAACATAATTGACAATCAATTTGTCAACAACAACACAAATTTGGAAGGAATTGCCGAAAATTTGGCCAAATACCACCTTCTTTACGGGGATGTCAATTTAATAAATACCGAAATTAATCTTTTTCATTCTATTACTCGAGAAGAAATTAGAGAGGTGGCAAGAAGGTATTTAAATCCAAATCAGAGATTGCTTTTGGATTATGTTCCCACTACCGAGAAAGTTCAAAACTAAGACGGTCCCAATCATGAAAAAAACAACGCTATTTTTATTCATTTTGTTCGTAACAGGAATTATGCAAGCACAAGAACGCAAACAACCCAAACCTGGCAATGCGCCAATAGTAAACATCAAAAAACCCCAAACCTTTGTTATGTCAAATGGCTTGAAAGTGATGGTAGTTGAAAATCACAAACTGCCAAGAGTAACTTTTAACCTTACCCTAGACAACGCCCCTTATGCAGAAGCAAATAAAAAAGGAGTGGATGAATTGAGCAGCGAATTAATAGGAAACGGGACAAAAAAAATCACAAAGGACGCTTTTAACGAAGAACTTGATTTTTTGGGCGCCAGTATCGGCTTTAGTTCCCAAGGAGCCTATGCCAGTTCACTTTCTAAATATGCTGGACGAATACTCGAATTGATGGCAGATGGCGCATTAAATCCCAATTTCACCCAAGAGGAATTCGACAAGGAAAAAGAAAAACTTTTGGATGGACTTAAAACTCAAGAAAAAAGTGTTCCTGCAATTGCCAATAGAGTTGTAAATGCTTTGACTTTTGGAAGACAACACCCCTCCGGAGAATATATATCCGAAGAAACGTTGAAAAATGTGACACTTGCCGATATTGAAACTAATTATCAAAATTACTTTGTTCCCGAAAACGCCTATTTAGTAATCATTGGGGACATAAAATATAAGAATGTAAAACCCGTTGTGGAAAAACTATTTGGCTCTTGGAAAAAAAGAAGCACTCCAAAACTGACTTATGCCGCACCAGAAAACGTCCCTTTTACCCAAATTAATTTTGTGGATGTTCCCAATGCTGTTCAATCAGAAATTTCATTGGTAAACACCGTACATTTAAAAATGAACGATCCCGATTTTTTTCCTGCGGTAATAGCAACCTATATACTAGGCGGTGATTTTAATAGCTATTTAAACATGAATTTGAGGGAAAAACACGGCTGGACTTATGGTGCAAATGCCATTATTGGTGCCGGAAAACATGTAACAAAATTGAAATCTGCTTCCGCAGTGAGAAGCTCTGCCACGGATAGCGCTGTTATGGAATTTATCAAGGAAATCAAAAAAATTAGAACAGTGAAAGTAGATGAAATGGCGCTTAATAATGTAAAAGCAGGCTTTATTGGACGATTTGTAATGAAAGTTCAACAACCTCAATCTGTGGCTCGATATGCCTTGAACATTGAGACGGAGGATCTTCCTAAAGATTTTTATGAAAATTACATACAAAACATTAACGCTGTTACTCCTGAACAAGTGCAACTTGCCGCCAATAAATATTTTCTGGTGGACAACACACGAATTGTGATTGCCGGAAAAGGGGCAGAAGTGATTCCTGGATTAGAAAAGCTAAAAATCCCCATGTTTTATTATGACAAATATGGCAATCCAGCAGAAAAACCAATTTACAAATAACACACCCGCTAGGATACTGTAATTTAAAAATAGCTAAGACATAATTCCATATGGACTTGGTTATCCAATAAACAGATCTAAAATGGATGCGATTGTTTCTGAAATCTGCGGTCTATTTCTTCGCCGACAAATACACTCCGCCTAAAATTATAAAAGCCCCAAGAAACTGGATTGGAGTTAGCATTTCGTTATCTAAAAGCCCCCAAGAGAAAGCCACAACCGGAATTAAATAGGTTACTGATGTGGCAAAAACGGGCGAAGACATTTGAACCAATTTAAAAAAAATAATATTGGCGATTCCAGTCCCTACCACTCCCAAAATCAAAATAAAGAAAACAGATTGCTTTACTTCATTGATTTGTACTACGTCAAAAAAACCGGAGAAAAACAGGATGATTAGAGCCGGAAAAAGTAAAACCAAAAAATTTCCGGTGCTAATGCTCAAGGGTGTCAAATCAGAAAGGTATTTGTTGATTAAATTTACATTGATGGCATAACAAACAGAAGCAATTAAAACCAAAAATGCATAATAGTAATTTTGCTCCGGATGATGCATGGCACCATTCAAAATTAGCAGCATACTGCCCAATAAGCCAATAAGAACTCCAAAAGTCTGATTCCGTCGAAACTGTAGCCCAAAGGCTATGGTTCCCAAAACCAAGGTGTTTAATGGCGTTAAGGAATTCAGGATTGAACTTACGGAACTATCGATTTGGGTTTGGGCAATCGCAAAAAGAAAAGCAGGTATGAATGTGCCAAAAAGTGAAGTCAGCGCAATGAATTTCCATTGATGGTGTGGTATTTTCGCCAAGCTTTTGAAGCCAATTGACAACAAAAAAATGGCTGCAAAGAGGATTCTCAAAGAACCTAGTTGTATGGGTGACAAACCAACTAATCCTTTTTTTATCAAAATAAAGGAACTTCCCCAAATCAAGGAAAGCACAATCAAGTAAACCCATTTCAACTGTTTCACATCCATAAATATAATTTTGGGTCAAAATTGTAATTATTTTATGGATTACGGATGGTTTTTTTATTAATTTTGTCTTCGATGGCTCGAATAATTAACCCATTTAAACCAATACTAATGAATTTAGGAAAATCAATATTGACATTTCTTTTCATAAGCCTATTGTTCGTAGGATGTAAAGAAAAAACTACCGAAACTACTACCTCTTCCTCAACAGAAGCAAGTGTGCCAAAAGCAAAAAAAGAAATTGCAGCCGCCAATTTACAAAAAGCGAGTTTCACCATAGAAGGAATGACATGCGCCATAGGTTGCGCCAAAACAATACAAGAAGAATTATCAGGGCTTGAAGGCGTGCAAACAGCAACCGTAGATTTTGACAAAAAACTGGCAACCGTATCCTTTGACAAAACCAAACAAACTCCCGAAAGTTTAACTAAAGTAGTTCAAGCCACCGGCGACGGAAAAACATACACCGTTTCAAATATGAAGTCTTAAAAATCCATTTGATTTTCATAAAAAAGCATCCATTTTGGATGTTTTTTTATTTCCATTTTAAAGTTTCCATCAATCGCTGCATATCATTTCGAACATAACTGGCGGCCGGCATAATGGAATCAAAGTTGGGTTTTGCATAGAAATAAACAGAACCAGTCACAAAATGCTTGATGCTGTCGGTAACATAAAACTGCGAATTGGTAGCCGCATTTCCATCAACCCTGTAAAACATGCCGTATACTTTTTTTGCAGGATTTAAATAGGGCTGTTCCAATATGTCATCTGCTTTTATGACGTGCTCATAGGTCAACTTTTGCGCATCTTTAAGTAAATTGACAATGTTGTTATCTACTGGTTTGTAGGTCAAATAAATAGTGGCTTTCATTTTTGGATAGGTAATAGTAAACCCACAACCCTTTTCACCTTTAATAATGGCCTCCGAATTCATCTCGAATGTAAACGGACATTGATTTTCAAAATTTGCATATTTTGCCTCAGGATAATCCAGTCGTAAATAGCTTGATGGCTTGGGTAAAACTTCCTTTTTACAACTAAAAACAGAAAATAACACGGTAAAAAGTGCTAAAATAGCGAGGTTATTTTTTTGCATTTTGTATTTATTCAATAGTGACTTTTATCTGTTTTATGCGTTTTTTATCAACTGCTTCAATGGTGAACGTGCAATTTTCGAATACAATTTTCTGGTCCTTTTTGGGAAAATTTCCTAAAACTTCAAGAATAAATCCTGCCAATGTTTCGGCTTCTCCCTTTGCTGATTCTAATAATTCTTCATTGACATCAATGATTCTATAAAAATCTTTTAAATTGGTTTTTCCCTCAAAAAGATAATTTTTTTCGTCTATTTTAGAATAATTCGCATTATCACCATCAAATTCATCACTGATATCGCCAACAATTTCCTCAATAATATCTTCCAGCGAAACAATTCCTGAAGTTCCTCCATATTCATCAACCACAATCGCCAAATGACTTTTCATATTTTGAAAATCTTTGAGCAGGTTATCTATTTTTTTGTTTTCAGGTATAAAAAAGGGCTCACGTATCAATTTTTTCCAGTCAAATTCCTCTTTGTCAATATGTCGAAGTAAGTCCTTTACAAACAAAACTCCTTCTATATGGTCTATATTGTCTCGATATACCGGAATTCTGGAATAGCCTTTTTCAACTACTTTCGGATAAATGGTTTCAAAAGATTCCCCTATTTCTAATGCAAAAATATCCATTCTCGGACTCATTACCTGCTTGGCATCAGTGTTTCCAAAAGTCACGATTCCCTCTAATATTTTTTGCTCTTCGGACGAAGTTTGTTCAGTATCTGTCAGTTCTAATGCCTGTGATAATTGATCTACGGAGAAATTTGTCTTTTGCTTTCCTAATTTATTATGCAAGTATATAGTGACCTTGCGCATTGGCAAACTTATTGGCGAAAGTAATTTGTCCAGTGCCGCAATAGGATACGCAATCGCTTTGGCAAACTTGCTATTGTTTCTGCTGGCATAAACTTTAGGTAAAACTTCACCAAATAATAGGATTAAAAAAGTTACTAATATTACTTCAATAATAAATTTCAATACAGGCGAAGTGACTACTGCAAATAAATTTTTGCCAACAAACGAAAACAAAATTACCACTCCAATATTAATGAAGTTATTAGCTACAAGAAGGGTAGCCAAAAGTTTTTTGGGTTTTTCCAAAAGTGACGAAATAATTTTTCCTTTTGAAGGATGTTCCAGCAAGGTATCGTCAATGTCTTTTTGAGACAATGAAAACAAGGCCACTTCTGCGCCGGAGACCAGTGCAGAACAAAACAACAATGCAAATATTGCGACGAAACCAAATACTAAATTAGTATCTATAGAATAAGAAAAAAGAAAACTGGGCTCCGGGTCCAAATTGTATATAAATTAGTTAAACAATCAAAACGGCAAGTCATTTATTGGCATGCCATTATTCTGTGGGTCAAAGTTAGTGTTTTTTGCAATCTCGGGGCTTTGAATTTGTTTGTTGTCTTCACTTCCTTTCTTAGTCGATAAAAAAGTAAACTCCGTAACTTGAATCTCAACGATGTGTTTTGTAGAACCGTCCTCAGCCTGCCAATGACGGGATTTTAATCGTCCTTCGACATAAATTTTATCTCCTTTTGACAAGTATTTTTCACAAATTTCGGCCGCTTTATTGCGTACTACAAGATTGTGCCACTCTGTGGAAGTTATTTTTTCGTTTGTGGTTTTATTGATGTAAACTTCATTTGTTGCCAATTGAAATCTTCCAATGCAATTTCCCCCTTCAAAATAATGCATCTTGACATCCTCACCTAAGTATCCAATTAGCATAACCTTATTTAACGTTCCATTCATTATAGTATGTTTGGTATTAAAACCAAAGATACATATTTAAAAAAATATTCAATTCATTTCGATAAAATTAAAAATCACGATTGGAAAGGGAAATGTTTTCAAAGTTGATGCATCAATTCCGTTTTCAATAGTACCATTAACCTTAATTTTCCAAAACTTAATATGCAAATGTTGGTGTGATAATTTATGAATTATACTTTTGTCGTCACAATCGGTTATACTTGTTATAGTATAGTTTTTGAAATAAAAATCTTGAATATTGGCGGAAATAAAATCAAAATTTTCTGGCGCATCGGTTTCAATTAGGGGAAATTCATATAAATTGTGCCAAATTCCCTTGGCGGTTCTTTTTTGAATTATGGTATTTTCATTATCATCCGAAACTACCAAATAATTAAAAAACCGATTCCTGACCTTCAACTTCTTAGATTTTATCGGTAATTGATTTACTTTCTTTTTTTGCAAAGCGGCACAACTGCTGTTAAAAACACAAATACTACAATTTGGACTTTTAGGGACACATTGCAAAGCTCCAAATTCCATAATGGCTTGGTTGAAAACCGCAGGGTTGTCTTTTGGCATCAATTCGAAGGCTAAAGCGGCAAACTCTTTTTTGGCGGAAGCCGCAGCAATATCCGTTTCCACATCAAAATATCGTGATAAAACCCGGAAAACATTTCCGTCGACAACCGGAACGACTTCATTATAAGAAAATGAAGCGATAGCGGCAGCTGTATATTCACCAACCCCTTTTAGTTTTAACAAGTCATTGTAGTTATCCGGAAAAATACCCGATAATTCATTGGCCACATATTGAGCTGTTTTGTGCAAATTACGGGCACGAGAATAATAGCCCAAACCTTGCCAAAGTTTCAAAACTTGCTCTTCATTGGCTGCGGCCAAGTCAAAAACTGTTGGAAAAGCCGTCGTAAAAGAAAGAAAATAGGGTGTTCCTTGTGCCACACGAGTCTGCTGGAGCATAATTTCGGAGAGCCAAATTTTGTAGGGATTAACCGTTTTTCGCCACGGCAAATCTCGCTTATTTTGCAAATACCACTGCGTTAATGAGTTAGTAAAGTCCATATTTGAATTTTGTGCAACAAAAGTAAAAGTTTCTGTCATTAAATTTTAATGAATTAGCTTGAATAATTGTTTTTTTTATTCCTATATTTGCAATCTTAAAAAATTAGTATACCATTATAAATTACGCAAGAAAATGACTAAAGCAGATATCGTAGCAAAAATCTCGGAAAAATTAGGTCTTGAAAAAGGAGATGTTCAAGCAACAGTGGAGACCTTTATGACCGAAGTAAAAAATTCATTAGAAACCGGTGACAATGTTTATTTAAGAGGATTTGGAAGCTTCATTGTGAAAACAAGAGCTGAAAAAACGGGAAGAAACATTTCTAAAAACACCACAATTAAAATTCCTGCCCACAACATTCCTGCATTTAAACCTGCAAAAGTGTTTGTTGAAGGAGTGAAGGTAAATAACGAAGCAAAATAAAAATATTTATTAATCACAAAATCACCAACTATGCCAAGTGGTAAAAAAAGAAAAAGACATAAGGTAGCGACGCACAAACGTAAAAAAAGAGCGAGAGCTAACCGTCATAAGAAGAAAAAGTAGTCTAAAAACTACTTTTTTCTTTTTAA
>JBIKPM010000227.1:0-4086 GCA_044357435.1 Flavobacterium sp.
TGTTTATAATGTTTAAAAAAAAGCCTTTTATAAATAAACCTAAATAATCTTTTCTAATAATCTCGTTGTCTATTTTATGGGTATCCACTTTTTTTTCTTTATGCAATCCTATATAGGAAATAACGCCATAAGCCAGCATTACGATTCCTCCAAACATAAAAAGGGCGGCATTGTCTTTAATACTTGTTATTAATCTATAACTACCTAGATAAGCAATGGTGATAAAAATTATATCAGCCAAGACTACACCTAAATCAAAAACCAAGGCTGCCCTAAATCCTTTTACAATACTAGTTTCCAGTAATATAAAAAAAACAGGGCCAATCATAAAACTTAAAAAAATTCCCCAAGGAATTCCGGATAAAATGTCGTTTATCATTTTTACTTTATTCTAAGCTTAAACGTTTCTTCTTATAAAATTAAAATCCAATTGTTTTTTCACCAAATCAGCATTTTTAACCTTAACGTAAATTTCGTCACCCAATTGTAACAAAGCCTTTGTAGTGGCACCAACCAAAGCATATTGTTTTTCGTCAAAAGTGTAATAATCGTCTTTAATTTCTCTGATTCTTACCATTCCCTCGCATTTATTTTCGATAATTTCAACGAAAATTCCCCATTCCGTCACACCAGAAATTACACCCAAAAATTCTTGATCGTTGTGGTTTTGCATGTATTTTACCTGCATGTATTTGATGGAATCACGTTCGGCATTTGTGGCCAAACCTTCCATTGTGGAGGAATGCAAACATTTAGCCTCGTACTTTTCTTGATCGACTGATTTTCCTCCGTCTAGGTAAAACTGCAACAATCGATGTACCATAACATCGGGATACCTACGAATTGGAGAAGTAAAATGACTATAATATTCAAACGCTAGACCGTAATGTCCAATATTATCAGTCGAATATTTGGCTTTACTCATTGTTCTAATAGCCAATGTATCTATTAAATTCTGCTCTTTTTTCCCAGAAACATCGTTCAATAAAGCATTTAATGATTTGGAAATATCCCCTTTATTTCTAAAATCTATCTTGTAACCAAATTTAGCAATTACGGTTTGCATCGCAATTAATTTATCTTCATTGGGTTCATCGTGAATTCGATAAATGAACGTTTTCTTTTGTTTTCCAATGTATTCTGCTACTTTTTTATTGGCCAAAAGCATAAATTCTTCAATCAAATGATTGGCATCTTTTGAAATTTTAAAATAAACTCCTTCCGGTTCTCCTTCGTTATCTAAATTGAATTTTACTTCCACTTTATCAAATGAAATCGCTCCATTATTCATTCTCTCTCTTCTAAAAATCTTAGCTAATTGGTCCAGTTTTAAAGTGGCTGCAACAATTTCTGAAGGAACTTGATAGGATTTTCCTGTAATTGAAATTTCTTCTGGAATGATATCCCCCTTCGTTTCTAAAATGTGTTGCGTTTCTTCATACGAAAATCGTTGGTCTGAAAAAATTACCGTTCTACCAAACCACTGGTTGACAACCTGTGTTTTTTCAGTAATTTCAAATATAGCTGAGAACGTATATTTTTCTTCTCTTGGTCTCAATGAACAAGCAAAATTAGATAAAACCTCGGGTAACATTGGCACCACTCTATCGACTAAATATACAGAAGTAGCACGTTGATAGGCTTCATCATCTAGGATTGTCCCTTCTTGAAGATAATGAGACACATCGGCAATATGAATACCAATTTCGTAATTTCCATTTTCTAATTTTTTGAAAGACAAAGCATCATCAAAATCTTTGGCATCTTTTGGATCAATCGTAAAAGTCAAAGTATCGCGCATATCACGACGTTTTTTTATCTCACCCTCATTGATTGTTGTATCTATTTTTTGGGCATAAACTTCTACTTCTACCGGAAATTCTGCCGGTAAACCATATTCTGCTAAAATTGCGTGAATTTCTGTATCGTGTTCCCCTGGTTTTCCAAGCACTTTTATTACAGCCCCAAAAGGACTATCGGCTCTTTTTGGCCAATCCTCGATATGAACCAGTACTACATCACCTTGTTCTGCTTCCCCTAATTTATCTTTCGGAATAAAAATATCGGTATACATTTTTGGGTTGGCAGTAGAAACAAAAGCAAAATTCTTTTGGATGTCTATTACACCCACAAAATCTGTCTTTTTTCTTTCTATAACTTCAATAACCTCTCCTTCTGGTCTTCTTCCTTTCCTCCTATTGTAAACATACACTTTTACGGTGTCTTTGTCTAAAGCTCTGTTTAAATTATTGGTTGGAATAAAGACGTCTTCTTCTAATTCAGGGCAAACAAAATAAGCAGTTTTTCGGCCCGTCATGTCAATAGTTCCTTCGTAGTAATCCTGACTTATTGCTTTAACAAAATATTTTCCGGGTTCCGTTTCATTTATTTTTTTTTGTGAAGCCAGAATTTTTAAATCCCTAATGATTTCATTTCTACTTTTAGTGTCGTCTAACTCTAAAATGGCAGCTATTTGCTTATAATTAAATGCTTTATTAGCATTTTGCGATAATATTTTTATAATTTTATCAGAGAAATCTTTCTCTTTTTTTACAGGCTTTCTTAAATTTTTACTCATAAATATTTTCTTAAAGGTCTAAAATTACAAAATAGTATTCAGTATAGAGTAATCAATACTTAGTTTTAAAAAAATAATAACTTTTATATCTTTATAAAAAGCTAGAATTTAACTAATAAATACAACTTTTAAGAAAAGAGTTGTAAGTGTATTAACTGCTTTTTATTCCAATCTCTTGAGCAGATAAAAAAAATCATTCTAAATTATTTCTAAAGTTGTCAACATCTATTAAAAACAACAAAAAGAAAAAAGAAATTTAATTTAATTTTTAATGGTTATTATACCATGTTAATAGCTAGGATAAGTTTATTTTAAAAATTATGATTTTACAATTAAATGATTTTATAATGTTTTATCAACATAGTTATATTGAATTAAATCATTCATTTTAAAGACATTTTAAAAAATGGTTAACAGCTGTTAACAATTAAAAAAATAGTTATTTTGTAAATAAGTTACGTTTAATTTTTTGTTCACAAGAGTGTATTTTATAGCTATAACTATTCTATAAATACATCAAACTAAATTTGGTTTTTTCATCTCCGTTTTGGATTACGTTTTTATTTTACACCAACAAGAAATATTTTTAATTTTCTATCTAAACTTATAAACATTCTATGTTAATTTAACGTTAACTGATTATCAGGTATTTGTAAAATCCTATTAACAACGCTATTTATTCAAATAATTTTAGGTCTCTATTTTACAAATTTTATTTCATTGTGAATAGAGATTATTAAATCCAAGAAGGTAATATTTTAATGGAATATAATAAAAAAACAAACAATTCTTTCCCTAAATTTGCGAAACACAATTCAATAAAAACACCATGAAAATATCCATAGGAAACGATCACGCAGGACCAGAGTATAAAAAAGCGATAGTTCAATATTTAGAATCAAAAGGTCATGAAGTAACTAATTACGGAACCGACACTGCTGAAAGTGTTGATTATCCTGATTTTGGCCACGCTGTTGCCAAAGATGTTTCTGAAGGAAAGGCCAATTTTGGAATTGTAATTTGTGGTTCAGGAAACGGAATTGCCATGACTGTAAATAAATACCCAAAAGTTCGTGCGGGTCTTTGTTGGATGAAAGAAATCGCCATATTGACGCGTCAACACAACAATGCTAATATCATGAGCATTCCAGCGCGTTACACTTCAATTCCACAAGCTGTAGAAATGGTGGATGCCTTCTTGAATACCGAATTCGAAGGAGGAAGACACCAAACCAGAGTGGATAAAATTAGTTGTTAAACTATTTTGGGACACAACCACAGCCATAATCATAATCAAGGTAGAAGAAGGTAAACCTTTTGTATTCTAATGACTAAATATTGTGATTACGGAAGCTCAGGTAATAGGAGGTATTTTATCCGGATGCTTGGCATTATTATCTGATGCATTGCATAATTTTTCGGATGATTTATAGATTGTTTTTAGTTATTTAAGTAATTAGAATAAAATAATGTCGTATTTGTTTGTTTTTACACAATAAAAAGCGTAC
>JBIKPM010000228.1:0-4073 GCA_044357435.1 Flavobacterium sp.
ATGGCGGAATTGGTAGACGCGCTGGTCTCAAACACCTGTGGGAAACCGTGCCGGTTCGACTCCGGCTCCGGGTACATAGACGGACTTATTGGCTTTTTGCTGATAAGTCCGTTCTTTTTTTAGCTTATAATTTACTGAAATACAATTGGTTAACTCGAATAAAACACTTGTTTTTGAAGTTAGATTTTGTTTGTTTTGCAATGAGAATTGCAAACCCTCTGGATACAGTAATGCTTGGAACTTTCTTTTCTTATTATACTCCAAAGAATGGTAGAATTCACGCGGGTTTTCGGTTGTTTTTAAAAAATATTTTAGAGCTGTATCTAAGTTAGATTTTTTTGAAGGGATAAAATCCAAATCTCTTGTTTTTTGTTCTATTTCATCTTTTAATTTTTTACCCTGTCTATTGAAAATATCTTTTGAGATTTCATTGGTTGCATATCGAAATTCCATTTTATCATAAGCTTCTTTTAGTTCATGGATTTCTCTGGATAACAATCTTTTCTTTTCCGTGCTATTTGAGGTATCATCCTCTATTAGTTTTTTCAACTGTATAGCAAAAAGGTCGTGCATTACTTTCGGAAAGCCTAATTTGTCTAATTCCTCATCAAACTGTTCGTGTACTCCTTTGTTTTTGGATTTACTAAATGTTTCTGCGTTTACGGTCTTGTTGCAACTATTGCATTTGTAATAATAAATATTTTTTACTTTGTTATGGTATGAAGTCATCTTGGTATCACATTCGGCACAATTTAGAAATTGAGGTACTAGGGGGGTTGTTTCTTTTCCTTTTAAACGGGGAGTACCTATTAACTTTGATTTGCTTAGAATTTGCTGTAGTTGGTTATACTCTTTCATAGTTATCATGGGTTCCCATGAGCCTTTGATTAATCTTCCGTCTAAAAGTGTGTTTTCAATGGTTCCGGTGTAAAATCTATTTCTCCATATGTCGGAAATAGTTTGTTTCTTCATTTTTACTCCTTTGGAAGACAACCATTCCATAATTTCAACATCGGTGTAGGATTTGTAAATTTTCATTTTGAAGGCTTCTTTGATAAACTTGCCTTCGTTATTTATTTTAATTTCTTGATAGGCTTGTACTTTTGTTGGGTCAGCAACCCTTGGTCCATAGTGGTCGTATCCTTTAGGTGACCTTCCAAAAACTTTTCCATTCTCTAACGAATTAATTAGTCCCGGTATTATAGTATCCTGACGGCTGAAGTTTTCTTTTTGAGCATAGAGTAGTTGTGTGGAAAACTCGTTTTCTGCCCTATCATTAAAAGTGTGATTGTCGGTACTTACAGAATACAAATACACGTTAAATTCTTTTCGTAGTCTAACGAATAATTGAATGTGTTCTGCACCGGCTCGACCAAACCTACTTGGTGACCAAATCAGTATCATTTTTGGTCTTTTTGATGCATGTGTTTTCTTTATTTTATCCATCAGTTCACCAAGCGTACTTTGAGTATTCAGTCTTTTTGAACTTTCATATTCCGCATCAAACTCTTGAGTGATGATTAAATTATTTGCTTTGGCAAAAGCTTTAATCCTGTTGACCTGAGTTTCTATACTTCCATTATTGACAAATTGGTCTTTGGTGGACACCCTTGTATAAGACCAAACAATTGCATTGTTAAAATCACTAAGCGTTAAGTTCTTTTTTTTCATTTTTGTATTTGTCGTAAATTATTTTTGTAAAATCATATAATTGTCTTGAAAATTCAAAGGTGTTCTCTATAGTGAGTATCCCTTTTAAAGACGGTGCAACTTGAATGATGGTTTCGTAATCTAATAAATACTCAATTTCATTATGTGCGATAGATTTTAGGTCCATACCGTGTTAAGATTAACACGGGCTGGAAGCTCAGGAACCGATTAAGTGTTACAATAGACATTTGGTTAAGTTTTAATGGTTATTTTATAATTTCCTTGAGCTCTTGGTTCTATGATTATTTTTGAACCTAAAGGCAGTTTATTCGTTAGAAAAAACTTAGCTAACTCTTCTGGTTTTTTATGTTCTTCCGTGATTTTGATGATTTTTGGTAAACCATTTTGGTGAACTTCAATTTCTAATAACTTCGGTTTATCAAAAAATAAAACTCTACGGATTTGATTTTCTACAGAAGATAAATATTCTAAATCGGTGCTGCTTTTTCCAATTTCTATTCCAACCAATTTTGATAATAGTGGCAGAAATGGAATTACTATTAGGGTTTCACCAAAATACAAATTGTTCAAATCAGCAGTTAAACCAACATTGCTGAAATTAAAAGAATGTTCACCAGTTTTGGGACAATATATCAATGAAATTAAACTTCTCTCTGACATCAAGCAAGTTTTAATAGCATTTGTAAAAGGGTTAATTTCTTTTCTGAAAAGAGTAATCATAATTGGTTCAAAACCTAAAAAATGTTCTAAAGCTTCACCGCCAGATTTGTCTAACTTATTTTCAGCTATTATTTTCTTGAAAACAGCATCAGCATATTTTTCATTAAATGGTTTTATCCAAATATCGTGGGATAACTTTTGCAACCTTTTTGTGTCAATTCCGATATTCGACAATTCATTTATTATCATTAACCAAAGTGCTTCTGTTATATCCATAAATCCTTTTTTTTCTTTTTCAAAAAAGGGGATAATATCGCGCTCTTTCCAGTAATTTATTTGTCTTGAAGTGATTTCAAGATGTTGTTTTGGCAATAAATACTTGTTGGAAATCAAGTTCCCCATTTTTATTAATTCTTCTCTATTCATAATAAATTATTTGGAAATTATAATTAAATTTAAGTTTACCATTTGGTAAATATATAAATTATTTTTTATATTTGACAATAATTAAAAAAAATTAAGATGTACGAAAAAAAAATAATTAAAATAAGGATTTCAAATAGAACCTATCCTTCTCGTTATTGCATAAAACCAGATTGTAATAAGGCGTTTGTTCCAAATGATGCAAGACAAAAATATTGTAGTCAACAGCACCGCATTGACAGCAATAATGATAAACGAAAAGTAATAGATAAAATTGACAATGATTTCACTTCTAGAGCTAAAATGAACGAAAAAATACTCATTAAAATTATCGACAGCCCTTATTATATAAAAAATGATTTTACTCACTTCTTTTTTCTGGAGCACGAAGGTTATGATTTTGAGACTTTCCACTTTATTGAATATGACAAAGAGACTAATAGAGAAATACATTTTTGTTATAAACACGGTATCTTACTAATTGACGCAGAAAAGAAGTATTTTAAAATAATAATAAAAGAAAAAAATGAACACTAGAAAACCAACATTTGAAGAATTATTTCCAGTTGCCTATGGACAGGATTTATTAAAAAAACAATCAGAGCATTTTGTAAACAAATCAATTGCTCATGGAGTAATTGAAAAGGGATACGAAAACTTACCAACTGAATTACATTCAAACAACAATTTGTCTTTGTCGTTCGATTCAAGTCCACCACGATTATTGATAGGAACGTATCTTAAAAATAATTGGAGGGTAATTTTTTCATCGATAGTAATAGGCGGCGTCATTTGGTATTTCATAGAAAATCAAAAAAAAAGTAAAAAAACTGAAAAAAAATTGGTTAAATGAAGCCAATTATTATAAGTCTAAAAATCAATTTATATCAATGAAAATCAAAAGCTATAGTTATAAATCAATATAAATCAATGTGCAAGTATTTGTAATTTTTTTAAACGAAAAACCATTTTAAAGATGGATTGAATTGGAAGTCCATTCCTTGTAGAAAAACTTAAATCAATTTGAATTTTTATATTGCCAAAATATCAAATACAACTCCTAGATTGGTCTTATATTAATTGCACTATTTTATACCAAAAACATAACTTCCCCAATACAACATGGCGAAGCCTATGACCAATCCCGAAATCACCACTAATATAATTCCTGGTAAAAGCATTTCTTTCATTTTTATTTGACCTGTGGCCAAAAGAATAGCATTTGGAGGCGTGGATATGGGTAGCATAAATGCAGCGGAAGCACTAAAAGTAATAGGTAGCATCAAGTATAACGGATTAATTTTAAGTGAAATGGACAG
>JBIKPM010000229.1:0-4068 GCA_044357435.1 Flavobacterium sp.
AGTTCTTTTATTGTCAATTCCTTCAGTTTTATTAAGGCATCCGTATTTAAACTTCCGTCTTTAATCCCTGGATGAATTCGTCTTAGAGGAACAGAAAGAACAATCATCTCATATATATATTGTGAAATATCTATTTGAAACTCTCCGTGTGGCAAAATGAGTAATTCTTCATTGTCATTATTGAAGGTGTATCCAAAACGCACAATCAATTTCATATTGCCTTTTATTGGCAAATCAAACTCTTCGTTTGTCATGTCACATGGAACATTGATGGTTCCTTTATGCTTGAACACTAACTCTAACATCGTGCTTTTTTTCTCTAAAACTAAATTTACTTTGATATCTGAATTATTAAATTCATGGTAATCAAAGATTTCAAAGAACGTATTATTTATTTGATATTCAAAGTGATGTTTTCCTGGCTTTAATCCTATAAAAGGAATTAAAAATTCTTTTGTCTTGTTCATTTCAACAACAATTTGCCCTAAACTTCGGGAGTGCAAAGATATAAAATTATTATAAATCTAATACTGTTATTTAGCTTTTTTTAGTTATATCTGTTTTCCTTTTGTTTTTAGGGGTTTTTGGTTGATTTCTGCATATTGATTTCGCGAATGAAAAATGTCAATTGCAAGATAAATAGCCTCTTTAAATGAATTATAATCCGCTATGCCTTTTCCTGCAATTTCATATGCAGTACCGTGATCTGGTGATGTCCTTATTTTGTTTAGTCCCGCAGTATAATTTACACCATTCCCAAATGACAACGTTTTGAAAGGAATTAACCCCTGATCATGATATGTAGCAACAATGGCATCGTATTTTTCGTATTGATTGCTTCCAAAAAAACCGTCGGCGGCAAAAGGCCCAAAGACTAATACCCCTTTTTCGAATATTTTTTTTAAAGCTGGCTTCAATATCGCATCGTCTTCTTTGCCGATAACTCCGCCATCTCCACAATGCGGATTCAATCCCAGAACTGCTATTTTTGGCTTGTTGATACTAAAATCTTGTATTAATGACTGTTTTACTGTTTCAATTTTTTTTATTATTAAGTCTTCCGTAAGATGAGAGGCAACATCACTTAAAGGAATATGATCGGTTAATAATCCCACTCTAAGATTATCCTGAACCATCATCATTATTGCACTTCCTTCCAATTCTTGGTCTAAATAATCGGTATGTCCCGGAAATTTAAAATCTTCCGATTGGATGTTGTACTTATTTATTGGAGCGGTTACCAACACATCCACAAGACCTTCTTTTAAGGCTTTGGTGGCAGCCACAAAAGATTTTATGGCATATTTTCCGATTTTTTCGTCATTTACTCCAAAATTTATCTCCACCCCTTCTTGCCAAACATTCAAAACATTTATTTTCCCTAAAACTATTTGGTCTAATCTATCAATTCCATGAATCATAGAGGTGGATTCAAAACTCTTTTTTACAAACGAAAGAATTTTTACATTCGCAAAAATAACTGGTGTACACAATTCTAACATTCGGGAATCTTCGAATGTTTTTAGAATAACTTCGCTTCCAATACCGTTTAAATCTCCAATTGAAATTCCAACGATTATATTTTCTGCTTTTTTTATCATGACATCAGGTTATTTATTGCTAATTTTGAAGTGCAAATTTAGTAAAATAAAATAAGAAATGTTTACAGGAATTATAGAAACCCTAGGTGTTATCCAAGAAATCGAAAAAGACAAAGACAATCTTCACATCACCATAGCCTCCTCCATTACCGATGAACTTAAAATAGACCAAAGCGTGGCGCATAATGGGATTTGCCTTACCGTTGTTTCGATAAACAAAACCTTTTATACCGTTACTGCAATAGGCGAAACAATAAAAAAGACGACAATTTCTCATTGGCAAAAAGGGGATAGTGTCAATCTTGAAAGAGCAATGAAATTGGGCGATCGATTAGACGGTCATATTGTTCAGGGACATGTTGACCAAATTGGCACTTGTACTACCGTGAAGGAAACAAATGGAAGCTGGTATTACACTTTTAAATATGACGAATCACTCCATAACATCACTATCGAAAAAGGCTCAATAACCGTAAATGGTGTCAGTTTGACAGTGGTTGATTCAAGGAAAAATGAGTTTAGTGTCGCTATTATTCCTTACACCTTTGAACACACTAATTTTAAAACTTTTGAAGTGGGCACCAAAGTAAATCTTGAATTTGATGTGATTGGCAAATATGTTTCCAGATTATATGCGAATTAAGTAAGTCGAAAGTTTTAATGTCGTAAAGTCAAAAGTCTCCGGATAGTAAAAACTATTTTAAATCAGACAATTACAATAAATTTCATATTTTAAAATACGACATTTTATTACACTTACTACTTAAAACGATCAAACCCTTAAAAAAACTCTAAATTGGCATTGAGTTTTTTGTTTTAAGGGTTTGATTATAAATGACATACATCCCAAATAATATAGCAATTAGTATTAAAAACGGAAGGTTTTCATCAATGGGCAACCCTGGCGGCGGCGGCGGAGCTAGTCCTTTGCCATTAGGCATCGGTGGGTCAGGTGCCGCAAAGACATTTACAAAACCTAGCATGTAGGTGACTAAAACAAAAAACTTATTTACAATAGTTTTCATCCTTTACTTAAAAAAAAATGCAAACTTTTAATCTATAACTCATAAGTCATTAATACAGACTGTAAAGTTATATATTTATTTATTAGAAGTCAATAAAACTATCGATAAAATGCTGGTTTTAATCGATAAAGTACGTTTTTACTCCATTTTGTAAAAGAAAAAACCCTGCAAAATCAATGAATTTGAAGGGTTTTGTGGTGGTCCCACTTGGAATCGAACCAAGCACCTACTGATTATGAGTCAGTTGCTCTAACCGAATGAGCTATAGGACCATTTATGCGGTTGCAATATTACCACTATTTTTAATTTGGTGCAACTATTTTTGAACTAGATTTTTACCGAGTTGTATTAATAGGGCATTTAGGATAATAAAAACAACTGATTATTAGAATGCTATCAAAATTACGCTTTATAAAAATAGTGTGTCATATTTCCTGACACAATTCTATCAAAACACCATTGGTACTTTTTGGATGTAAAAAAGCAACCAACTTATTATCAGCTCCTTTTTTTGGAACTTCATTTAAAACGACAAATCCCTCCTTTTTTAAACGGGTTATTTCGAATTGTATGTCTTCCACTTCAAAGGCCACATGATGAATTCCTTCACCTTTTTTTGCAATAAACTTGGCAATGAAACTTTCGGGATTTGTGGCTTCGAGGAGTTCAATTTTATTTGGACCATTCCTAAAAAAAGCAGTTTTCACACCTTCACTGGCAACTTCCTCTTGCTTATAAGCCGGTGCTCCAAAGAGTTTTTCATAAATTATTGAAGCTTCTTCTAAACTAGTAACAGCTATCCCTATGTGTTCGATTTTTTTCATTATTTAACTATTTTGCAGTGACGTCTCAAAAACACGAATTTTATGTAAATATAAATAAAACTAGGGGTTCAAAATCGATATTTTCATTGCTTTAAATCTAAACTTTGTGGCTTTGCGCCTTTGTGGCTCTAAAAAAATCGTATTTTTGCACAATGGAAACGAATAGACAGAAAAAAATAGGTGGAGTTATCCAAAAAGATTTGGTCGACATCCTACAAGGTGAAGTGAGAAAAAACGGGGTAGCCAATCTGATAATTTCAGTATCCAAGGTTAGCGTAACTACAGATTTGTCAGTAGCGACGGTTCATTTAAGTATCTTTCCCCAAGACAAAGCCAAAGAAACATTAGTGGCAATAAAAACAAATTCTAAATTAATCAAGCACGATTTATCGCAACGTGTTCGCCTACAATTACGAAAAGTTCCTAATTTAGTATTCTTCATAGACGACTCATTAGATTATATTGAGAAAATTGACAATGCTTTGTCTTCCAAAGAAAATCCTATTGAAAACCGTGATCTTTTAGAAAAACGCAGACAATCCTAACTTGAATTTTCCCCTTTACATAGCCAAACGTTATATTTTTAGCAACAGTAAAAACAACGCAATTAATATAATA
>JBIKPM010000230.1:0-4064 GCA_044357435.1 Flavobacterium sp.
TTTCCTATTTAATAAACCTTCCATTTGTCCTGTTTTTGGCAATAAAAGAAAAGGTTATGATGATGCAATTAAGTTTTTAGAATATCCACATTTGAAACAAGTCGAGGATAGTAATGCAGTTGTAATTGTAAAGCAAGAATGCGAGTTTTTGAATTCAATAAATGAAGTGCTAATAAATCCTGTTAATCGATTAAAAGAGCAAAAAAATTTTATTGAATTGGAAATAGGAAAACCTTTGGTCGGTACCAGTAAAAGAATAGCTTATATCTTATCCCAATTTAATGACTAAACCCAAAAAAATAGCCGTTGTTTGCAATTATGCACTAAACCCCAATCGCATTGGTGGTATGGATCGTTTTTGGGTGGGGTATGATACCAAAGCAAAGGAGTTGGGTTACGAAATAGATTGGTATTTTTCGGATTATCAACCGTTTAATTTCTTTTCTGGATTGACCATTTATAGTGCCAATAATCAAAATGTGGAGCGATTTTTTTTAGAAAAAATGACTCAAGAACACTTAGAATACGATGTTTTAGTTACACATTTTGTTGCCTTGTGTACTTCATTTTTTAAGAAAGCTAAAAACGCAGGAATACAATATACCATTGCTGTAGATCACAATCCACGCCCGTTAAATGGCTTTTCTTTGTCTAAAGTTTTAAAAAATAAAATCAAAGGCGTTTTATATTCTATTTACATTAATCAATTTGTTGGCGTTTCGGAATACACCCGAAAACATATCCTTAAAGACTATGGTTTTTTTCTAAAAAGTAAAACGATTGTAATTTATAACGGGATTGATACTTCGGTTTTCCTAAAGCGGAAAAAAGAAAATACAAATAAATTTGTGGTTTGTTCTCATCTGAGAGAATCAAAAGGAATTCAGGATTTACTTAAGGCGGTTTCCATTTTAGGGAATGATTTAAAAAACCAAATAAAAATTGATATTTATGGAGAAGGACCTTTTCAAGAGGAATTAGTCGCTATGACTAATCAATTTAATTTGAATCAGATTGTCTATTTTAAAGGTAGTTCGTCACGACTTCATGAATTAGTGGCTAATTATAGTTATTTATTGCAACCTACTTATATGGAATGTTTTAGTCTTTCAATTTTAGAAAGTTTGGCAGCCAATGTTCCGGTAATTACTACTACTGTTGGTGGTAATTTAGAGATTATAGAACATAATAAAAATGGATTTATTTTTGAGCCAAAAGATTTTGAGGCATTAGCCGTAATTTTGAAAAATATTGTTGTAGGGAATATAGCGATTACTAATGAAGTTCACTCTCAAATAGAAAATGAATTTAATTTAGAGAAAATGGTGGAGGAGCATACAAAGTTGTTGAATTAGATTTAAAACACACCCCCAGCCCCTCTCAAGAGGGGAGTTAGGAGTGCAGATAATAGCGAATGTATAATTGATTATCATGGTTTTAAATTATAAAATAGTTCTAATTGGGCAGGGTTACATTCCCCTCTTGAGAGGGGGACTAGGAGTGCAGATAATAGCGATTGAATAATTAATTTGCAACCTTAAATTCTAAAGTAGTTATAATTTAGCAGGGTTACATTCCCCTCTTGAGAGGGGTTAGGGGTGTGTTATTAGTTGCAATTAAAATTTATATGGCAAAAAGAAAAATTATCCCATACAATCCAAAACTTAAAGAATTTGCTCGCCAATTGCGAAATGACTCTACTAAAACGGAAATATTTCTTTGGTTAAAATTGAAAGGAAAACAAATGTATGGATATGATTTTCATAGGCAGAAGCCAATTGATAATTATATTTTAGATTTTTTTTGTTACGAATTGATGTTGGGAATAGAAGTTGACGGATACTCTCATCAATTTTTGGAGATCCTTAATAAAGATGGTATAAAAGAGAAACGAATGAACCAATTGGGAATTAATGTTCTACGATTTAGTGATGAACAGGTGTTAAACGATATGGAAAATGTGCTTCGAGCAATAGAGTTTTATATTATTGAATACGAAAAACACACCCCTAACCCCTCTCAAGAGGGGAACTAGGAGTGCAGAAAATTGCGAATGGATATTAATTAATATTTTGAATACGAAAAACACACACCCCTAACCCCTCTCAAGAGGGGAACTAGGAGTGCAGAAAATTACGAATGGATATTAATTAAGATTTTGAATACGAAAAACACATCCCCAACCCTTCTAAAGATGGGAGTTAGGAGTGCAAAATGGAGAATATATAAAAAATATTTGTTTAAAAGACTAATTTTCTGTTAGCAGAGGTTAGTTCCCCTCTTGAGAGGGGTTAGGGGTGTGTAAAAATATAAAATGAACTATTAAAATATAAAATGAACAATTAATGTACATTACTAAGTTCTAAAAATAAGTATAATTTAGCAGGGACGAATTTTTCTCTTGAAATCGAAGATTCAACGACTCCAAAAAAATATTAAATGGAGTTATAGGGGTTAGGGGTGTGTAAAAAAGTGATAAATTTAGTAGATATAAAAAATGAAAATAGCCTTTCTTACTCCCGAGTACCCCCACTCAAAAACCGGAAACTCTGGTGGTATTGGCACGAGTATCAAAAACTTGGCTGTTGGATTATTGGCAGAAGGCTGTTCGGTGCGCGTTTTAGTATATGGTCAAAAAGAGGAAGGTATTTTTGATGATAACGGAATTTGTATTCAGCAAATTAAGAATGTAAAGTTTAAGGGCTTGTCTTGGTATTTGACCCGGAAAAAGCTGGAACGATTGATCAATCAATTGTATAAAAATGAAGCAATTGATTTGGTTGAAGCACCCGATTGGACAGGAATTACTTCTTTTATCCAACCCAAAAAATGTCCGATAATGATACGACTCAATGGCTCTGATACTTATTTTTGTCATTTGGACAATAGACCCGTTAAATGGATGAATAAATTTCAGGAACGTAGAGCGATAGAAAAGGCAAACGGATTGATTTCAGTAAGTCAATTTACGGCCGATTTGACCAATCAAGTTTTTGGGTTAAACAAAGAATTCACGGTTATACCCAATAGTATTGATGTAGATTTGTTCAATAGCAATGGCAATTTCAATAGCAATGACAATAATCAAATTTTATACTTCGGTACCTTGATTCGAAAAAAAGGAGCTCTTGAACTGCCCTTAATTTTTAACGAAGTATATCAAAAAAACAAAAATGCTAAATTAATTTTAATCGGTAAGGATTCTTCGGATAGTATTTCGGGAAATACCTCTACTTGGGCTATGATGCAATCTCTTTTTGATAGCGACTCCCTTAAAAATGTGAGGTATTTAGGCAGTGTTTCTTATCAAGAAATAAAAATATATATTTTGGACGCTACAGTCTGTGTTTTTCCTAGTTTTGCCGAAGCTTTACCTGTATCTTGGATTGAAGCCATGGCTTTGCAAAAACCGGTTGTGGCATCAAATATAGGTTGGGCGAACGAAATTATCGATAATGGCTTGAATGGCCTTTTAGTACATCCCAAACAGCATCAGCAATTTGCCCATAGAATTATAGAAGTGCTTGAGAGTCTAGAATTGCAAAAAAAAATGGGTAGTAATGCCAGAAAAAAGATAGTTGAAAAATTTAGTGTTGAGGTGGTTGCAAAGCAAAGTTTGGCGTTTTATAAATCTATAATAGGATAAATTTTGATAGTAGTTTACCATTCAAATCATAAAATTGTTGAGGTTGTTTCTACCGAAAATCAGACTATTGATTTTGATAAAAACGATACGATTGCTGCAGGTATTCATAAATTGGCTGTTTTATTTCCTGATAAAAAAATAGTTTGGTGCCATTTTCAATCCAAACAAAATCTGAATCTGGAAACTATAAGTTTGGTTTTTCACCATAAAAAAATGTTACTTTCATATTGTCCAAATCAATCGGACTATTTTTTTGGAATAATTGGCTTTGCCGACGAATCTCCCTATATAAAAATCAATAAAGAAGTTACTTTTCCTACTTGGCAAATGAGTGGTATGGTAGGGGTGATTCATGCCGAAACACTACTTGCGCTATCTAAAGAAATACCTTTTGATAAAGATTTTGATTTTTATTTGT
>JBIKPM010000034.1:0-11784 GCA_044357435.1 Flavobacterium sp.
CCGTATGATTCACACCTGTTGTCGGAGAGCTAGCAAAGTCCGGTTGAATATAAATATATACATTAGGATGTACTTGTCCAGAAAAAATCATACGGGTCCGTCTAATAAAAAAACCATTATTGGATTTTGCATCTGCAGCTGTTGAAGTTGTCCCCCAAGATTTATCACATTGATCACATGCCACTTTGTCATTTGTAGACAGCAATCCATTGTATCTAATCTGAACATAGCCTCTAAGACCTATGTTTTCATACCAATTTTCTTTTTTAGGCTTGCTTTTTTCTTCAGCAATTTTAACTTGATTTATAGAATCCAAGACACGGATTACTTGGTTCTTAACCTCTTTTTTTGCGATATCTTGTCCATTAACTATTGTCGTTAGTAAGACTAAGCACGTAAATAATTTATTTTTCATCTTTTTTCTTTGATTAATTTTCTTGTGCAAAGATGATTCGGTAATGTTAAGTTAATGTTAAGCAAATATTAATAAATCAACAATAATTGTTAACCCAATGTTTGGTATGTAAAATTATTGGTGCGCTATTTTATTTAAAATTCTGACAGTCAATACTTAACACTATTAAGCAGACTCGGATTTTGAGGATTTCTCCAAAGTAAATGAAAATTCTGATCCTATACCAAATTCACTCTCTACATAAATCTTTTCGTTGTGAGCCTCAATAATATGTTTTACAATAGCGAGTCCCAATCCGGAACCGCCTTCAGTGCGGGAGCCACTTTTGTTTACGCGGTAAAACCGTTCGAATAGTCTTGGGATATTTTGTTTTTCAATGCCCTCTCCATTATCTGTTACCCTAACCAAAACCTTTTCATGGGTTAAGTTCGCGATGGCGACTTGTGTAGCACCTCCCTTGTTTCCATATTTGATGGAATTTACAATCAAGTTTTCAATAACCTGCTGGATTTTGTCTTTATCTCCTTTTACGAAAATGGGCTGAATATGGTAATTATCGAATGCTAATGTAATTTTCTTTTTGTCGGCTTTCATTTCTAATAAATCAAAAACATTCTGAATTAATTCGACGATATCAAACCGGGAAAATTCTAGATTCAAATCCCCCACCTCAAGTTTGGTAATCATATCTAAATCTTCAACGATATAGATTAGCCTTTCTACACCCTTTTCGGCACGACGTAAGTATTTTTTTCGAATTGTTTTGTCTTTTAGCCCGCCCTCTAAAAGAGTTGAAATATAACCTTGAACGGTAAATAATGGGGTTTTTAATTCATGGGAAACGTTTCCCAAAAACTCTCTTCTGTATTCCTCCCGCACTTGCAGCATTTCAATTTCCAATTTTTTGTTGGTGGCAAATTTTTTCACCTCCCTAGTCAAGGTTTCCATATCAGTAGTTATGGGATGGTTTATGAAAGACGTGGATTCTAATAAGGAGACATCATCGTATATTTTTTTTATCCTTCTATATATAAAATGCTCTACCCTATATTGTATAACGAGGAAAGAAAAAACGTAGATGATAAAAAAATAAATAAATACAAATAATAATATTTTTGTACTGGAAAACTTAAAAAAAATTGCCACCAATAGCAGTACAAATATCGTGGCGAAAAGGCTGATATACAATGCTGAAATTACGGCAAACTTATAGGTTTTTTTGAAACTGATTTTCATTTTTCAAGAACTCGGTTGTGGGCGCAAATTTACTAAAAATTACACTTCAAATTTATACCCAATTCCTTTAATAGTTTTAAAAAAACGATCCCCTATTTTCTCCCTTAATTTTCGGATGTGCACATCTATGGTTCTGCCACCGACGACGACGTCACTCCCCCAGACTTTTTCCAAAATTTCTTCTCTTTTAAATACTTTACCAGGTTTTGAGGCCAATAAGTAAAACAATTCAAATTCCTTACGGGGTAAGGCAATCACTACATCGTCTTTTATTATTTTATATTCTTCACGATTTATTTCAATCCCTTGAATATTTATTGTTTCACTATTTCTATCTTCGTCTTTTATTCGGCGCAAGAGTGCTTTTACCTTACTGACCAATAATTTTGGTTTTATGGGCTTTGTAATATAATCATCGGCACCGGCATCAAAACCCGCCACCTGAGAATAATCTTCGCTTCTTGCCGTTAAAAAGGTAATGATTACATGATTTAATGCAGGAATTCTTCTGATATTTTCACAAGCTTCCATACCGTCCATTTCGGGCATCATGACATCCATGATAATAAGATCCGGAACTTCTTTTATGGCTTTCAATATGGCTTCTTTACCATTGGTTGCCGTAAAAATTTCAAAACCTTCCTGAACGAGATTGTAGCTTACAATTTCAATAATATCTGGCTCATCGTCAACCAGTAAAATCTTTGTTATTTTTTTACTCATAATCTATTTATAACTTAAATTCATATCCTTTTTGTTTATGAAATGATTTAAATTGATTGTAAATATAGAAATAAAACAAAGCGTTTAAAATTATAAAGCAGTAATTTAAAAATGATAACAATTTGGTAATATTATGAATGCAAAGGGTAATGTTTAGTTAACTTTTAATTTACAAAAGGGGCTTTTCTTTGCAAAAACAAATAACACCATTAAAAATGAAATTTAGAATATTGTTTATTGCACTATTAGTTTCCACACTTTCTTTTTCAAAAAATGAGGGAACAATCACTGGAATATTAACGGACAAAAATTTAAATCAAAAAGTATTATCGTCTGCAAAAGTGATTATAAAAGAAGCCGGTATAATTACTAACACAGATGCAGAAGGAAAGTTTTCGATAGTTGTTCCGTCAGGAGTTTATGTAGTTGAATTTAGTCATGCGGGGTATGAGTCTACTGAAGTTATCGTTACCGTTAATGACGGGCAAACCACTATCATCAATGAATCTTTGGCTCCCCAAAATTACAACCTAAAAGAGGTGGTGATAAAAACTACCGCAAGTAGGGAAAAAGAAACCGCAATCTTGCTAGATCAAAAAAATGCTGTTGTAATCAAACAAAGTATTGGCGCACAGGAAATGGCAAGAAAGGGAGTTAGTGACGTTGAGGAAGGTTTGACAAAAATTTCAGGAATCACAAAAGTGGACGGCAGAGGACTTTTTGTTAGAGGACTTGAGGATCGCTATAACAATTTATTGATAAACGACTTAGCAGTACCTTCAAACAATCCTTTCAAAAAAATTATTCCTTTAGATATTTTTCCTACTGACATTGTAAGTGTTTTAGAAACATACAAAACTTTTAATCCAAATATTTATGGCGATTTTGCTGGAGCAACTTTTAACATTGTTACCTCAAGAGGCGGAAAAAGCATGACTAAAATTAATTTTGGAACCGGCTACACAACGAATAACAATTTAAGAAAATTTTTAATTTCGTCTGATGCGAATTCAACAAGAGACTTTCTGGGTTTTTCTGGAGAAGACAGACAATTGCCAGCTGCATTTGGAGGAACTCCTACAAACAAAACACTTTCAACAAACGATGCCTTGAATGCATTTGATTCTGGTTATAATGTGGGTGAGGCAAAATCTCCCATTAACACCTCAATGGGAATATTACATTCGGAGAAATTTTTAGTCGGAAAAAACAAAAATACTTTTCAATATTTATTCTCTTTAAATTTCGAGAACAAATACCAATATCGTGAAGGAGTTGATCGTTTTTTCAATATAGGCCAAGGAAATTACGACAATAATTTACAAAATTCACAATACAAATACATCACAAATACATCTGGTTTGGTTACTTTAAATTACAAAACAGACAGACTTGATTTGTCCTCAAATACATTTTATTTAAAATCTACTGAAAACATGATTCAAGATCAAGTTGGATATACAAACGCCGCAACTGCTAACACCAATGGTTTTATTAGATTAAATCAGCTTGAAAAAACAGATTATTTAAATACCCAACTGCAGGCAAATTACAAATTAACTTCAAACGAAAAACACAATCTTAAAGGGGCTTTTTCGTTCACGAAAAATAAATTTGAACAACCGGACAGAAAATCATTCAAAGGATTAAAAACAGATGAACAAACCACTTTAATCAACTATGAAGGAAATAGTTTATTTAGACAATATTTTAATGTGGATGGAAAAAGCCATGTTGCGGGATTATTGGAATACAGTTGGAAATTTGGAAACCAAGACCTTACCAAAGCACACAAATTTACTGCAGGATATAATGGCTACATGAATAATGTAGAATCGGTATTTAGATTTTTAGTTTCAAATCGCTTAGGGGGCACAGGTCAAGTATCCATAACAACAAATACCCCTGATGCAACTTTTGCCAATGAAATTTTAAATTATAATTTCACCTATAGAGAAGGGACAGCTGAAAACTATAAAACAAAATTAGCCGAAAATGTTAATGCTGGATATGTGGATTTTTTCTTTAGACTTTCTGAAAAATTTGAACTTAATTTTGGTGCCAGAGCAGAACAAACCATTAGAGAGATTAAATATCGTGAACTTGGACAAACATTACCAAGCCCTTATATCACAAATACAAATACCAAATTAAACATCTTACCTACTTTAAATACAAAATTTAAAGTAAACGACAATTCTAATTTACGTTTTGCCGCCTCAAAAACCATAACAAGGCCGGTGTTAATGGAAGCATTTCCTGTTGAATATATCAATTTAGATGGCACGATAGTAAATGGAAATAAAGATGTAATCAATAGCGATAATTATAATTTTGATTTAAAATACGAATTGTTTCCAACAAACAAAGAAATGGTGGCTCTTACGGCATTCTCTAAAATAATTCAAAATCCAATTGAAAGAATATTTCAACCTACTGCCGGTAGTGGTGGTCAAATAATCACATTTGACAATTCTGAAAAAGCATTTTTAGTGGGGGCAGAATTAGAATTCAATCTACAATTAGAGCGTATTTCAAGTGCCTTATCTCAATTCTCTTTAGGTTTCAATACATCAATTATGAAATCAACCGTTACTATTGCAAAAGACAACACGCTAGAAACCAATCCAGACCGAGCTTTACAGGGAGCTTCCCCTTGGTTAATTAATACTGATCTAAAATATGACTTTGAGTTTAACAAAGACTGGACTAATACCATCACATTAGTTTACAATGTTTATGGCAAACGAATTTATGCCGTTGGCACTGCTGGATTAGACCATTATTATGAACAATCATTCAATAAGTTAGATTTTATCTGGGGTAGTAAAATTAGTAAAAAATGGGATTTAAAATTGGCAATTGATAACATTCTAGACCCAATGTATCGAATCAAACTGGGGGACGAAAGTAAAATAAACATAACCGAACAAGATTTAACGGTTAAAAGCTATAAAAGAGGAATTGGTTTTTCCTTTAATATAGGATATACTTTCTAATATTTTCATAAAATTTGATCTAAAGCCTTAATACTAGGGCTTTTTTTTATTGAAACACAAAGTTATTTTTCGTAACGTTTTAGTAACCTAGAATTGACAATGATAACAATTGCATAACCTTAAAGTATAATTGTCAAAGTATTTTTGCTGTAGTAAAATTAAAAACAAAAAATCATGAAAACAAAATTTTTAACTTTAGCAGTAGCTGTAGGTTTATTTTTAAACTCTTGTTCAAGTAATAGTGAAGAAAATACAGTTAAAGTGCCAGTTGTTGGTGAAATCAGTAATGCCGATGTTCAAGCCAGTAAATCATACGCATATGGGAACTACACCTTAAATGGTTATGTAAAAATTCCTGATGGAGTAACTATCTCTTTTGAAGCAGGAACAACTATTACCGCTGATGCAAGTGTGGGTGGTAATGATGCTATTGTGGTCTTGAAAGGCGGCAAATTAATTATGGAAGGTACGGCTGCAGAACCAATTGTTTGCACCGAGAAATCAAACACGCCTGGTTCATGGGCTGGTATTATCATGTATGGTGATGCACCAATCGTTGGAAGTAATGGAGTTACAACCGCTACTTCTGAGGATGGTTTAACTTTGACTTACGGTGGCAGTAATTCAACTCATAGCAGTGGTTCCCTAAAATATGTACAAGTTTTATATGCTGGACAAGTAATTACTTCAAATTCAAAAGAAAATAATGGATTTTCATTTTATTCAGTGGGATCAGGAACGGTATTAGAGAATTTAGTAGCCTATAAAGGTAAGGATGATGGATTTGAATTCTATGGAGGAACAGTAAGTGCTAAAAATTTAATATCTTACGGTAACTATGATGATTCTTTTGACTGGCAAGATGGATGGAGAGGTGAATTAAACACAAATTGGTATGCGTATCAAGTAGGCACTGCCAATTATGGAATGGAAGTGGAAGCTAAATCGGTAAACAATAGCTTCTGGCCAAAAATATCAGGAATTACTTTAAAAAGAGTTGCAGGAACATTAACTGAGTCACTTTCAGAAATTCAAATTGATGCTTTCCAATTCAAGAAACAAGGAAATGGTGACTTTAGCAACATCGTAATTGACGGTTATAAAAATTACACAAGCCCGGTAATTTCAGGTGGAGCAATTCAAATATTGGATTTGATCACTTATAACGATCAAATTGCAGGTGGTAAAATTAAATTAACCAATATTAAAATAACAAATTCAGATAATATTTTTACTAATGGTGCAAATACATTTACCACAACTGAAAATAGTTTCAATCCATTGTCAAATTGGTTCCCTACCACAACTGCAACAGGTGCATCACTGACAGCAGGAAATTGGGCAAAAGTTGACGGAGTAAATTTGTTGTCCAATTTGTAAGGACGTCTTTTTGACCATATCCTATAAACATCCCGAAAATTTTCGGGATGTTTTTATTTGAGCTTGTTACAAACCACCCGATAATGACTCCCAAATCCCATTTATTTTAGTAATTTTTCATAAAATAAATCCCCGGAACGTATTTTTATTTATTTTGGTATACAATTTGAAATGTTTTTTATACCTTTACCCGTAATAATTGAAATTATGCCAAAAAAATACTTTTATATAACCACTTTATTGATTTTTTTCTTCACCGTGAGCGCCTCAGCTCAAGAAGTGAAGCAACAATCCAAAGTACAAGAAGTTTCTTCTATCGAGGGATTGAACTTGTATCCTAACCCTGTGAGTAATGGCAAAGTATACATCACCTCCAAAAATGATTTAGATAAGGGGATAATTATTTTTGACGTACTCGGAAAAAAAGCACTTCAAACTACTATTAGTTCAAAAGAACTAAATATTTCTAACCTTTCATCAGGAGTATATATTATCAAAATTAACGAAGGGGAAGCTACGGCCACCAGAAAACTTATTGTCAAGTAGTTTTTGACAAATTCTGAATTAGAAAACACGTTTCAGAAAATTAATCATATTATTTTGTTAACTCCAATTGAAAAGTTGGAGTTTTTTTATTTTAAGCTTTTCAGCGTTTGAAATCCTGAAAAGGTTAAACTATATTTACAAATTGAAACCTATACTTTGAATTTAATCCAGGACATATTCACCATTTCAAGCCAAAAGCAATTTGAAAAGATAGCGCTTAAAGTGTTCCATTTTCAATACGAAAACAACTTAGTCTATCAAGAATTTTGCGATTTTTTGAAAACGGATGTTGCCAAAGTAAAATCGCTGCAACAAATTCCATTTTTACCCATACAGTTTTTTAAAAGCCATAAGGTGGTTTCCAATAAAAATCCTTCACAAGAAATATTCTACAGTAGCGGAACAACCGGCCCCCTTGCCACCAAAGGGGGTATAGCGGATAAAAAAGCAGCTAGTATAACCAGCAAGCATTTCGTTACCGACATTTCTTTCTATGAGGAAAGTTATCGAAAAGGTTTCTCTCAATTCTATGGTAATATCGAGGATTACACAATTCTTGCTTTGCTTCCATCTTATTTAGAACGCGAAGGTTCGTCCTTAATTTACATGTTTGACGACTTAATAAAGAGGACTAATAATCCCGAAAGTGGCTTTTACCTTCACAACCACGAGGAACTAATCGATAGGTTAATCAAACTGGACAATTCAGGTAAAAATGTGATTTTGATTGGCGTTACTTATGCTTTGCTGGATTTAATTGAAACCTTCAATAATAAAAGTTATTCCTTTGAAAAAGAAAAGAAGGTTCTTGACAACCTTAGGCAAAAAACGGAAAATCTGTCAAAAAGCCAACAATTTCAATTAAAAAACACCATCGTTATGGAAACAGGCGGAATGAAGGGTAGGCGGAAAGAAATGATTCGGGAAGAATTGCACGAATATCTTTGTCAGGGTTTTGGTGTGACGGCGATACATTCTGAATACGGAATGACCGAATTATTGTCACAAGCTTATTCCTTAGGAAATGGTGTGTTTGAATGCCCTTCCTGGATGCAAATCTTAATCCGAGACACCGAAGATGCCTTAACTTATGTTGCTGACGGAAAATCGGGAGGCATTAACGTGATTGACCTTGCCAACCTTAATTCTTGTTCTTTTATTGCCACGCAGGATTTGGGCAAAAAAAATCCCAATGGCTCTTTCGAGGTATTGGGACGTTTTGATAATAGTGATATTCGGGGTTGTAATTTGATGGTGATTTGAAAACTATTGCAAACATATTTTATTCATTGTCCTATTTTTCAACTTTAGTATTTGGAGTTATGTAATAAACTGTTGCTTTTTTTGTTTCAAAATTAATTTTATCTTCACCTTCCTTGATAAAAGATATTATATTTCCAGCACCATCTTTTATTTTTACGTTTGCTGGATAAGGCAATTTCAAACTACAATTTCCACCACTATTAGAAAGTATTTCAAGGGAAGAAAAAGTACTATTATTCCATCGGGTTGCTATTTCAAAGTTGCCTCGCGCAACCAATCCTTGAAACTCTCCTTTTTCCCAGGCTTTAGGAAGTGCCGGCAAAAGCTCTATATAGCCTTGATGACTTTGGAGTAACATTTCGACCACACCAGCCATGGCTCCTAAATTGCCATCTATTTGAAATGGTCCACAAATAGTCCAAAGATTGGGTGCAGTAAACTCTTTTATTAATCTTGAATACATTATTCGGGCTTTTTCCGCTTCTTTAGTTCGTGCTCGCAAATTCATTCTATGTGCCAATGCCCATTCGGTATAAGCTCCATAAATCTCACCATCAGGAATGATGTAATTATCATCAAGTCTTAAATCTAGTGATTTACTAACTCCTTTTATCCACTCTGGTGTAAATCCCAGTGATATTGACCACCCTATTCCAATTTAAAGTGAGCACCTGATTCCAATTCAAAATGACCACCTAATTCCGGAGCAAAATGACCACCTCCATTTTTCATTAAAAACTACTTTTTTTCATCTGTTAATTAGTATTCAAATATACTTAAAATATTACGTTTTGTTTATACCTCTTTTCTTTCTCATAGATTCTCCATGTAGTTCAAGTCGGTGAGATTGATGTATGAGTCTATCCAGAATCGCATCGGCTATGGTTTTTTCTCCAATAATGTCATACCAGCCTTGTACTGGGATTTGTGAGGTCACGATTATGGAACCATTATTATGTCTATCTTCAATAATCTCCAAAAGGGTAATTCGGTTATGACTATCCAATGCTTGGAGTCCAAAATCGTCCAATATAATAACGTCTTGCCTTTCTATTTTGGCAAGTTCCCTGAGGTAAGAACCGTCTGCTTTGGCCATTTTTAATTTAGCAAACAACTTCGAGGTATTAAAATAACTCACTTTAAAACCTTGTATACAGGCCTGATAACCTAATGCGGTGCCTAAGTAACTTTTGCCAACGCCGGTGCTTCCCGTGATTAATATGTTTTCGTTTTTTTCTACAAATTCACATTCTGCCAAACGCAGTACCGTGTTTCTGTCCAGATTACGAGTTGGGTCAAAATTGATGCTTTCAATATTTGACTTGTAATGGAATTTGGCATTGGTGATACTGCGGGCAATACGCCGATTGTGCCTTTCATCCCATTCGGCATCAATAATCATCGATACAAACTGATCGAGTGTGTAATGGTCTGTTTTTCCGCTTTCAATGGCTGTTTTAAATGCATTATGCATGCCATAAAGCTTCATTTGTTTCATTTTTGTTACTGTGGATTCATTCATGTTTTCAAAATTTAATTTAGTTATAATATTGTTTTCCTCTTATGTTACCGTGATTTGGGAGTTCCTGCTCGGGTTCTTGTTCAAAATCAATAAGGTCCAAGTTGTTTTCTAAAATATTTTGTATCGTCTTAAAATTGTAAATTTTAAAATCAAGTGCCCGTTTACAGGCATTTATTAATCGCTGCTTGCCTACCTTTTTTTCGAAGTTCAGTATTCCCAAACAACTTTTATAAGCCTGTTCAGGATGGTTTCTGCTTTCGATTATCTGCATGATATATTCTCCTACTGACTCATCAATACTACTTGCCCAATCAATGAAGCGGGCAGCACTCCATTGGGCTACAAACTGATGTGTACTGGCTAAATGCTCTGGGGTTGTGGTATAAACATAAGGCCTGTAATTCCGCTGATGGACAGCAATTCGATTGTATTTATAATAGATCTCTACGGTCGATTTGGTATACAAGAGTTTCGCTTTTTTCTTTACATATTGATACGGAACGCTGTAATAATTTTTGTCTTGACTTAATTGGACATGCCCGTTTTGCATTACTGTTGCAAAGGATTGATATTTGATTTCAAAGCGTTCTTGTGGTAGTGGACGTAGTTTTTGTTTCTCATCTTCTAAAAACAATTCTTTTCGAGAGTAAGGACGTCCAGTGAGTTTTCGACTGTTATGAGTATCCAATAAATCCCATACCTGCTGGTTTAATTCTTCCAGAGAAAAGAATTTGGCTTCTTTTAGATTTACATAAATCCTTCTGTACAATATCTTGACAGCCCCTTCAACCAATGACTTATCTCTGGGTTTATAAGCCCTGGCGGGCAAGATTGTAGTTTCGTAATGTTCCGCTAAATCGGCCAGGGTTTCATTAATTGTTGGCTCAAAACGACTGCTTTTTATTACTGCGGATTTTAAATTATCCGGGACAATTGCCGCAGGAGTGCCTTCAAAAAAGCGCATGGCATTTTCTACCGAAGTGACAAAATCTTCCTTTTGCTGGCTCATGGAGGCTTCGGCATACGTGTATTGACTGGCTCCCAATATGGCTACAAAAAATTGTACTTCTTTGATTTCCCCAGTATCGTTATCAATAATGGAGAGTGTTTTTCCGGCATAATCCACATACATTTTATCACCAGCTTTGTGATTCATATGCATTACTGGATTGACTCGGTTACCCCATACTTTGTAATGATGAGCAAATTGCGAACTCCTGTAACCATCAGGGTTTATGGCAATATATTGCTCCCACATATGTTGTACGGTAACGCCAACTTTTTTTAGTTCCCGCTCCATTTTAGGGAAAAAATTATGGAGTGTCTGCAGTTTGGGATTAATTGATTCCACAGTACTCTGTGAAAACAAAAGTTCTAGTTCGGCATCTGTTTTTTCATCAATTAATTCAAAGCTTAATCCGAGAACTTCAAATAAAGAAATATACTTCTTTACCGTATTCCTGGAAAGAGATAAGTAGCTACTTATAAATAACTTACTCTTTCCATCACAATAGAATTTAATTACTTTTCTAATTTTACTCATGTCTGTTATTTTGTTTGCCATAATCCGTATTTTTTTTTAACGAATGTATGGTGCTAACATCATGAAAAAGTCAGTAGTTTTTAATGCTTAATTTATCCCAAAATTAGGTGGTCAATTTAGACTGGAAAGTGGTGGTCAGTTTGCTCCGATACTGGTG